>JANNON010000717.1:0-1943 GCA_031399105.1 Blastocatellia bacterium
TTGGCCCGGTCGCTGCGCTCCGCGGTTCTGATTGCTTTGCGCCTCTCCAAGGCGTCACCCCGCGGATTTACCGTTAAGTATTTATTCTTGTGCAAAGCCGTCAGCGGCGGTAACCACCCTTCCCGACCTGCAAATGTTCCAATGTCATTTTCCCAATCGCTGTCAGGTTCAATCTTTGCGAACCGAGAGGCGGCTCGTATCATATCGCCACCTTTTTTCTTAGGGATGATGCGGGCGTCCCCTGAAACACTCGAAGGTCTTTAGAAAGGAGGCCAGAATACAAATGACTCAACACATCGGCATCGTAGCTGGTAGTGCCGAGGGCGCGGCCCTTTGTTACCGGACAATCTGTTTAGAAGCGCCGGAGATCATGGGTGAGCACAATCACCCTGAGATCACCATGAACTCCGTTCCGATGGCCCAGGTCATGGCCCCCATTCGCGCGAACGATTGGGAATCGGTCGCCGGAATTCTCGCGGCATCGGCGCACAAGGTTGCGAGTGCCGGGGCCGACTTTGCCATCTGCCCTGACAACACTTACCACCAGGCCTTCAAATACCTGATTCCGCAATCCCCTATCCCGTGGCTGCACATCGCTCGAGCAGTTGCTGAGGAAGCCAACCGTTTGGGATACGTGCGGCTTGGGATCCTAGGGACGAAGTATCTTGCGGAGAGCGATGTTTATCCGGAGGCGTTAGCGGAATTCAAAATCGAGAGCGAAATTCCCGATGAGGCCGATAGAGAAAAGATCAATGAGATTATCTTCAAGGAGTTGGTTAACGGCCGCTTTCCGGAAGCCTCGCGGCTCTACTTCAATGCTGTCACAAGCAAATTAAAGGATCGTGGTTGTGATGCGGTCGTACTCGGTTGCACTGAGATCCCGTTAATCGTGCGCCCCGATGACACGCCTTTGCCAACGTTAGATTCGACTCGTTTACTCGCAAGAGCGGCTCTCAGGAAAGCCTTAAGCAATAGCAGGTTCGTATTCAAGAGCCGCCAGTAGCGGACGCAAGAGTCAGCCACTTTTATCATCGTCGGTTCGCGACGAGCTGCTGAGGGTGAGCCTAGGTTCCTACGTTTACTGCTTCACCTTTTGTCAGGGTCGGAATTGCTGCGATTATTTTCGGGACCAGCGATCTTAAATCCAGCAGACGGTTTGAAGGAGCGTGTAATACCAAGACCGCTATATCGAACTTTGGGAGATTCTGTTGGAAGGAGAGGTTCCGATCGACTGTCAGAAACACTGATTTGGTCTTCAGCTTCGTCAAGAAAAGCGATCACTTGCTCTTTGGCTACGGTCGGAAACCCTTCGAGGAAATCACCGATAGATTCCCCGCCTTTGAGATAATCCAATAGTGTTTGGACGGGTACTCGGGTTCCGGCGAAAACGGGCGTGCCGCCCATGACCTCTGCAGATGATGTGATGATTGGTTCTTTCATGGCCTGATGTTAGCGAACGGTGTGGTCACAATCAAGAGTCGCTTCACTGAACTCTTCCGATGGCGCTAAGTCAACGGACCTGAGAGTGTTCAAGAGACGTTGACGTAACACATTGCATCCTAGCTGGCAGCGCGGATGGCGCCCGCCTGTGTTACCCGACAATCTGTTTCAATTGGCTGCTCGTGCGCGCTTGCCACTCTTTGATGGTGAAGATAACGTAACGATAATATGTTCGAAGTGCAGTGGCGATCGAGACATCGTTTCGAGGCTCTCGTCTCATTCACGCCAACCGTCAGGTTGGGGATCGCCGTACTCCAATGCCGGCAGGAACCATTTCAATGGTAACAATATACTTGGCTCATCAATGTCCGACATGCTTCAGCTTGTCGTCTGGATTAGGAACTCTCAATGTGCATTACAGTTGAATGTTGTGAAACTCGACGACAAGCTGAAGCATGTCGGACATTAATGAGCCAAGTATGGTTCCTAAGTTTACCTGCTTC
>JANNON010000724.1:0-2688 GCA_031399105.1 Blastocatellia bacterium
CCGCTGGTCTGGTCGGTTACCTCACAGACGCGGACGTCCGGGTGATAAACAGGCACGTTGTTGACCTGGGTGAAATTGAAATTAAACAGCTCGCCGGCTACCCAGAAAATGCCTTCACGCAACTTCTCGAGTTGCAGATAAGCCTTCACTTCATTCTGATCCAGATCGTAACGGGCTTTGCGCACCTTCTCAGCATAATAGCGATAGTCCCACGGTTCGATCTTGATCTTCGCGCCTTCCTTTTCTGCCAGCGCTTGCATGTCTGCAACTTCTTCACGGACGCGCGCAATAGCGGGCTTCCAAACTGCTTCCATTAACTCCATGGTCCGTTCCGGCGTCTTGGCCATCGTATTTTGCAGACGCCAATGGGCGTGTGTCTGAAACCCGAGAATCTTCGCGCGTTCGGCGCGCAGCTGCAGGATCTCGGTGATAATCGCGTTGTTGTCGCGATTGTTTCCGTTGTCGCCTCGATTGACGAACATGCGCCAAACTTTTTCGCGGAGATCGCGCCGGTCGGAATAGGTAAGAAAAGGATCCACGGAAGAGCGCGTGTTTTGAATCACCCAAGCATTAGTCAACTTGCGCGTAGTTGCCGCTGCGGCCGCCGCCTCGCGAAGCGACTGCGGCAGACCCGCCAGGTCGTTCTCACTCTTCAGTTCGAGAAATAAATCTGTTTCTTCGGCGAGGAGATTTTGACTAAAGCGAGTGAAAAGCCCGGCGAGCTGTTGATTGATCTGCGATAGACGCCCCTTGGCTTCGCTGTTCAGCTTGGCGCCGGCGCGCACGAAATTCGAGTGATAAAGCCAGACCAAGCGTTTCTGTTCCGGCGTCCACTTAGCCTGGTCTTTGGAGTTGTAAACGGCTTCGATGCGTTTGAACAGCGCTTCATTCTGCGTAATCTTGTCGCTGAAGGCTGCCAGCTTTGGCGCCATCTCGCGCTGCACCACCTGGAATTCCGGCCCATTCATTGTCCCGCCCCAGACGCCATAAACCGTGGTTACGCGGTCCATAGTGCTCCCCGATCGTTCCAGTGCGGTGATGGTGTTTTCGAATGTTGGTTCGGCTGTGTTAGCGGCAATGCGTTCAATCTCGCTAAGTCTTTCCGCCATCGCCGCTTCGAGGGCTGGTTTGAACTCAGCCACGACCACCCGATCGAAAGCAGGCACACCGCCAAAGGGCCCTTCCCATTTTGCGACCAGCGGACTGATGCTGACGCTTTCAGGCGAACCTGTAGCAGAATCCGGAGCAGCGGAGACAACCATTGAGTCCATCGTGTTATTGATAATTCCGGCAACCGCTACGATCGTAAACAGCAGCACGAGGCTGCGCGTAAGAAGATTTCTCATGACAACAACTTTCTATGTTTTTAATTTCATCGCTCCCGTTTCCGACGCGGGGAGGGATGGAGAACCGTGGGCAGTATATTTGGGAATCGCCCAGAGTGTACAGCGAGTAGGTAGTGATGCAGTTTGAGGTCTGTAAATAAATGCGACGTAAAAAGCATGAAGTCAGTACCACCTCGCGGTAGCGGGTGGGGCGCAGCAACGCGTTTCTTCTGGATTCTATGATCTACTTCAACACAGCACCCCACCCGCTACCGCGAGGTGGTACTGACATTCATGACACCCGATCGAATCGCGAATGAGCAAACTGCCACAACCCAGCGAGTAGGACAGACATTCCTGCGGTTGCGTTGCTTGGAAATTCGATCCGAATAGAACTGAGACCTTGTGCTTTGTTCATTGAACCTGGCCAAGGTGATTCGTACAGTTCCGCTATGCTTCCAACTTTGCCTCCATCGTGATCTCAGCCTTGAGCACTTTGGAAACTGGGCAACCCGCCTTGGCGTTGTTGGCTGCCGTGTCAAAAGCCTGTTGATCGGCACCGGGTACTTTGGCGGTTACATCGAGGTGAACAGAAGTTATCGCAAATCCATTATCGGTCTTCTCGAGTCTTACACTTGCAGTAGTCTTGATACTGTCGGCGGTAAGTCCTGCCTGGCCGAGCTGACCCGAAAGCGCCATCGAGAAACAGCCCGCGTGTGCGGCAGCGATCAATTCCTCAGGGTTGGTGCCAACACCGTCTTCAAAACGAGTACTGAAGGAATATTGCGTATCAGAAAGAACGCCGCTGTCAGTCGATATCTTACCTTTGCCGTCTTTGAGTCCACCGTTCCATTCCGCCGTTGCGTTGCGTTTCATTTGATCTCCTTTTTAGTTAGTCCGTGGTCAGTTGTCCGTTGTCTTGTTAGCCTCGAAGGACGAACTCTAAAAACGATTCGGCTGCGTCGTTTAAAGAACGACTGCTTACGGACAACTGACAACATCAATCATCCAACTTCAGGCCTTTACTTTTTTACCCTATAAGAAAGAACTACGCACCCATTCTTGAGGGGTTTGCATTCCAGGAGTTCGAGATTTATCTGCCGCTTCATTTCGTGGAAAAGAGGAATGCCGTTTCCGAGGAGCACGGGATGCACGTTGAATCCAATCTCGTCTATCAGCTTCGCTTCAAATAGCGTCTTTGCGAAATCGCCTCCGCCCATCAGACAAATATCCTTGCCGGGCTTCTTCTTCAACTTCTTCACAAAGGCGACCGCATCTTCAGAAACTATCTCGAGCGCATCGTCTTTACGCGGCGGCAACGTACGCGAAAAAACGTAGGACTTGATGCCGGGATAAGGATTGC
>JANNON010000737.1:0-2074 GCA_031399105.1 Blastocatellia bacterium
GAGTTTCGGCGCAATGGAGATTGATAGAATCTTGAATCTGCCAACCGACCTTGAAACTAAGGCACCTTGAAGCGGGGACAGGGTCCACCTTCCTGACAGTGAGACTGCCCATCTGGTCTTCCGAATATTCAGCGCGTTCGTTTACACACAGTCGCTACCGCGAGGTAGTACTGACTTCATGACGCGCTGGTTGAGTGATAGGCTATCCGTCCAGGAGGCAAGATAAAAGCATGGCCAAAATCACTAGCAACAAGAAGAAGTTGTCCTCGGAACAAAGTGAAGAACTACTCCGCGCGTTGAAAGCCCGTTTTGAGAAAAACACGAAGCGCCATAAGGGTTTTGAATGGGCCACAGTGCAAGCAAAGCTGGAAGCAAACTCTGAAAAACTGTGGTCCCTCAATGAGATGGAAACGACCGGCGGGGACCCGGATGTTGTTGGTCATGATAAGAAGACGGGCGAGTACATTTTTTATGATTGTGCCGCGGAGAGTCCTAAGGGCCGCCGAAGTATTTGTTACGACCGGGAAGCACTGGAAGCAAGGAAAGAACATAAACCGAAAAATAACGCTATTGATATGGCGGCGGCAATGGGCATTGAACTTTTAACGGAAGAACAATACCGAGAATTGCAGACACTTGGAGAGTTCGATACGAAGACGTCGAGCTGGATCACCACTCCTGCTGAAATTAGAAAACTCGGCGGCGCACTATTTTGCGATCGCCGTTATGGCACTGTCTTCCTGTATCACAACGGCGCCGAATCTTACTATGGCGCCAGGGCGTTCCGTGGCTCGCTAAGGGTCTAAGATGTGGCTATTCGGCGACGCGGGGACACCGCGACGCGGGGACACGGCGAAACACACGTGTCTCCGTGTCTCCCCTTCTCCGTTGTCCATGTTCCAGCTCGACAAAAGAGGATATTTCCAACGAGTTCTGACAGCACTTTCTCAACCAAGTATCGAAAAGGCGTCATCCGTTTTCCGGTGACGCCTTGATCGCTTTGCGTGGCCAAACATCATAGGGAAGGGTGTGTCGATCCGTCCCGGTTTAGTTCGCGCGTAGCAGCGATTTGGTTGACTATGACCGAAGTAAATTACTGGTCTGTGCGGTAGCGCACTTATCCCCAATCACGTGGTCGCAGCCAGTCGCTTACAACCCGAAACTCTGAACACTCGTTACAGGCGCTGGAGTTCAATCTTCAGTTTGTGTTTCGGTGAGCCTGACTTACTTCGCCTGAACAGTCTGCGGATTGTCCTGATAACTCCCGGCGAAACCAGCGACACACAACGTTGGTCCCACGACCTTGCCGGTTGACGGATAGACACCACACGCGGCGGCTATGAAAAGAACTTTCGGGTGCAGAACGGCTTCGCGATGCATGCGTACCGAACTTGATTCGTCGATCACCCATTGGAGCACGATCGATTCCGCAGTGCTCCCTTTCATAACGCTTCCGTTCTCGTACCCGGGCGACTTGAACGTTCCATACCGCTTCATACGCACGAGTGGATTGGCTCCATCAGTGCCCACATGACTGAAAGGCACACCCTTACCAAGCTGGTCCTTCACGTGATCCGCCGCGGCGAGATACATGCCCTTCGAATAGGTGAGCTCCGGCAAAGGCTTCGTTCTCCTTAGCACCGCGATCGCATCGCGCACGGTAGCTTGTTGAACCGGCATCGAGCCGAGCGGTAATGCGGAAATATTCTTTTCCATCCAACCAGCGTAAGCAGCGGGATCGCGGCGAACTTTGTTGATCTCGTTGACGATTCCCTTCTCTTGCGGAGTCTGGGCTTTCAATTCCAGACCAACCAATGCGCATACACAACAGGCAAAAAGCACAAATGCAGTTCTTACCATGGGGGATCTCCTTTAATGAGAATGGATTTGGTGAATCGCCTTCTGAAAGAAAGCCAGCACTGGCGGAACTTCAAAGGACCATCCACAGATTACCTAGCGCGACTTGCGCCGCAGCCAAAAAGTGTTCGGGTGGCATGAAGTCAGTACCGTAACGCAGTAGCGTCGGGTCAACGGTCGATGCAGACAACGATGAGTGGTGACGAATCGTTGACCC
>JANNON010000773.1:0-12330 GCA_031399105.1 Blastocatellia bacterium
GCAATCCGCTGGTGAACGCGGGAACGGCAAACACGTTGTTGACGGCTCGCAGCTTCAACACCACGGCAACCACCTTCGTCTACACTTTTACCGGTGCGCAGTTAACGGCTTTGAACTCCTATCTGCAGAATGGCAACAACATCGCATTCGGTTTCGATCCCGACTGCCACTTCTGGAACAATGGCATCGTTTTCAGGATGACGACCACGCCCACTGCGACACCAGAACCCGCAAGCATGATCCTCCTCGGCAGTGGTTTGACGGGCATTTACCTCAAACGACGCCGTCGCAAGAATGCCTTAAAAGCTGACGCGTAGTTTGCGGTGCAGTACAAACAGAAGCGGCGCGAATGTTGCCCCATTCGCGCCGCTTCTTTTTTATTACTCGCCTGCATTACCGACGCCGCTCTAGATCGTAGTCGCGCAGCCGCCGATAGAGAGTGGAAGCGGAAATGCCCAGGATCTCCGCAGTCTTTCCACGATGCCAGCCAGTTTGCTCGAGCGCCGCAAGGATTTGTTGTCGCTCCATCTCACGCAGCGAGGCCGGCGACGCGGCATTCAAGGTTCCCACTTCAGCGGTAACACCACCCTGCGACGAACTCAAAACTACCGGTGCATGTTGCACGGGTCTTGCCACTTCAGGCGGCAGATCGGCTGTGGTGATGCGTCCGTTATTCGAAAGCAACACCGCACGCTCGAGACAATTCTTAAGTTGCCGTACGTTGCCGGGCCAACTGTAAGCACGCAACGCATCCAGGGCCAGGGGATCCAACTCTGGGCCGTTGGTACCACCAACCAGCTGCAAAAGATGCCGCGAAAGAGGCTCGATATCTTCAGGCCGCTCACGCAACGGCACCAGCGAGATTTGAAATCCATTGATGCGATAAAGAAGGTCTGAACGAAATGAGCCGTCCTCAACAACCGAATCCAGGTTGCGATTAGTGGCCGCGACTATGCGCACGTTCACTTCAACCTTCCGCACTCCGCCCACACGAAAGAACGTACGCGTCTCAATGGCGCGGAGAAGTTTCGCTTGTAGTTGGGCCGGAAGTTCGGTGACTTCATCAAGAAACAAAGTACCGCCATCGGCGAGTTCGATTAGACCGAGCTTTCGACCTTTCGCACCGGAGAACGCTCCCGCTTCGTAGCCGAACAGTTCTGACTCCAACAACGATTCCTGAAACGCCGCGCAATTGAGATCGATAAAGGAAGCCTCGGCTCGAGTGGAGAGGCGATGAATCGCGTGCGCGATCAGTTCTTTGCCGGTTCCTGATTCACCAGTAATCAATACTGACGCGTCAGAGGGTGCTACGCGTTCCACCAATCTCAGCGCCTCAGCCATCGCATCCGACACCGAAACCACTTCGGGTAAGCCGGACTGTCTCGCCAATTGTTCTCTCAGCCGCGTGTTATCCACTCGCAGACGTCGTTTCTCAGCAGCCTGTCTAACGCGCACGTCGAGTTCGTTGATTCGATAGGGTTTGGTGAGATAGTCATACGCACCCAACTTCATTGCCTCCACTGCAGTTTCAACCGTGGCTTGGCCGGTTAGCATGATCACTTCGGGTGGGTTTGGTCTCTCATGAATGCGGCGCAGGACTTCCATCCCGTCAATCCGCGGCATGTTGATGTCGCAGAGAAGTACGTCGACGTTGCTCTCCTCCAGCTTGCGCAGAGCCGCTTCGCCGTCAGGCGCCGCCTGTACGCGATATCCAAGCCGCTCCAACTCCTTCTGCAACACCAGACGAAGGTTCGCCTCGTCTTCTGCAATCAGAATTCTTGGGGCTTGTTGCTCGCTCAACCTGCTGATTCTCCGTTTTGATTGGCTACGGGGAGGGAAATCGTGAAAGTAGTACCGACGCCCACTGTGGATTGCACATCGAGACTGCCACCGTGCTCGGTTAAGATACCATAACAGACTGCGAGACCAAGTCCTGTCCCGTGCCCAACCTCCTTGGTTGTAAAGAAAGGCTCAAAAATTTTCGGAAGGTTGTCCGAAGGAATACCGATCCCGGTATCGGTTACTTCGATCAGAACTTTGTCGTTATCAGCACGAGCCGTTATATGCAGCACGCCTCCAAACGGCATAGCGTCCACCGCATTAGTTGCCAGAGCGATCACCGCTTGCTGCAACTGTCCGTGATCACCCAACACGGCAGGCAAGTCAGATTGGGACGAAACCTGAATATCAACTCTCTCGCCGCGCTTTTGATGGGCCAGCAAACGAGCGGCGCTGGTAATCACATCGCCTACGCTGAGCGGGGCGTGTTGAGCAGCACGACTGCGACTGAAATCAAGCAGCCCGTTCGTGATCGATTTACAACGAAAGGCTTCGCTGCGAATCAGACCGAGATACTCCTGCAGGTCAGCCAGCGCCGGTGAATCGGCAAACGCTCCCTCAGAAACTCTCGATTCCAGAGCTTCGGCACACGCGGAAATCGTAGCCAGCGGATTGTTAATCTCGTGAACGACTCCTGAGGCAAGCCTTCCCACCGCAGCGAGCTTCTCAGCGCGCGCCACCGCTCGATTAGCCTCCACTCTCGCTGTGATCTCTTCGCCAACTGTAATCACATGGGAAACGGTGCCAATCTCGTCGATCCACATGGGAATCTTACTAATCAACCAATACTTCGTTTCGCCATTGGCGGTAACTGTCTCCTGCTCGATTCTCTCGATTCGGCCGCTTTCAAACACGCGACGAAACTCGTCTTCAAGCACTTCTTTCTTTTGTCGCGTTAATACGTTGAAGATATTCTTTCCCAACGCGGACCCGCGCGGAATTCCCAACTCTCCCAACTCACGATTACGGTTCCAGGCTACGACCCGATAGTGCCGGTCGACGGCATACAGCGAGAGCGGCAAACTATCGATTATCGCCTCAATAAAACGACGCTGGGCATCAATCTCGATTGTGCGCCGATCCACTTCCTCAGCCAGCGTAATTGACGTATCGCGCGCCGCCTGGTAAAGCGATGAGACATGGGCGGCAAGTGAAGCCTGTTGAGCGGCCGCGTCAACCAAACGGCATTCCGTCTCTCCACATCCTTCCCGATTGTCAAAGGCGATGACGAGCACGCCCTTCGTGCGGCCACTGAAACGCAATGGCGCCGCATACTCGACAGTATGTGCATCATCGCGAATAAGAAACTGGTCTGGCTCTGTGATGAGCGGCGGCACGGCTACGCTTGCTGATTGTAGCCATTCCTGCAATCGCTCATGCTCAAACAGCGAGATGCCCTCAGCGCTGCCTTCCCTGTCGAACACGCACCCAGCTTCGTTTCCCTCCCCGAGGTGCACATACGCTGCGCACATTGCAGCCGAGGTGCCTTCATAGGTTGCGCCGGCAACTCGGCGAACGAGCTGTTCGGGTTCAAGCGCCCGTAGCAATCCACGACCGAGATCCGCCAGGAATCGGAGTTCGCGATTAGTCCCGGTCAGGACCCATTCGCGCTGCGCCGCCCGCAGACGTGAGTTTGCGCGCGCGAGGATTTCGCCGGGCGACGCAGTGTTAGGTAAGAAATCATCTGCCCCCGCTAACAACGCTTTAGCTCTGACCGTATCAGCGTCTCCGGCGGAAAAGGTGATTATCGGTAGATTGTTGGAACGCGGCTGAGCGCGAAGCAGCTTGCACAACGCCAAACCATCATCGTTAACAACGTTGAGCGTGATCAGGTCACAGTGCGATTCGTTGAGCGATCGCAATGCTGACGTAGCATCAACGGCAAACAGAGTGGTAAACCCTGCCCCCGCAAAGATGGCAGACAGACGTTTCTGTTCGCCGCCGTCGCGGTCGACAATTAAGACAGTTGGTTTTTTTTCGGAGTGCCTAGCAGACGAGGGCATGCTTCAATCCTGAGATCCCGTAGCGGGCCAGGGGTTCAACCCCTTTAGCGATTGAAAGCGATGGACGAGGGGAATGTCAAGAAGTATGTCTGTGTTGGGGAATGAGGAGCTTGAGGAAGACTATTTTCCGCGGGTGTGGGGTGTGGGGCGTGGGGTGTTGGGTGCGGGGTGTGGGGTGTTGGGTGTGGGGTGTTGGGTGTGGGGTGTTGGCCTTAGGGCTTTGGTCTTGAGATCTGAGATCTGAGATCTGAGATTTAAGACACACCCCACACCCCACACCCTCAGAATCAATTCACTGACACCGATGCAAGATTCTCGAGATCTATTTCAAGTCTGTTTTCAGTCGGCTCTTGCTCACGAGCAAGTTTGTCCAATTTGTGCGAGGACTTCGTCCGGTACATGGCCTGGTCCGCGGCAACCAGCAACTGGTCGAGCGATTGCCCGTCGTGACCAAACGTGGCAGTACCAATGCTGATTCCAACTCGCGCACGCCGATTTCCGCGCACATGCAATGAGAAGGTCGAAACCGCTTGCTCAATTCTCATGCGCAGGTCCTCAACCTGACTGCTATCCAGTTCCTGTACTACCGCGACAAATTCATCGCCGGCATATCTCGCCAGGAAATCATACTCACGCAACTGGCCCTGAATTATGCCGGCCATCTCACGCAGCATCTTGTCTCCAACTTTGTGACCATAACTGTCGTTCACAATCTTGAAATCATCGAGGTCCAACATTACGACCTGGAATGACCTGCCGGTTCGACGCGCGCGAGCGGCCTCTTCCTCGAATCGCAGCGCGAGGTAACGAGCGTTCGGCAAAGCGGTGAGTGGATCTGTAAGGGCATTCGATTCAGCTTCGGCATGATGCATTGAATTCGCTAACGCATCGGACGCGAGTTTGGTCACCGTCTCGAGCAGACGCATGTGATCTTCCGTGTAGAGTTCCAGCTCTGTCGAATAGATTGAGATAGCCCCCAACAACTGCTGATCTTTGTACAAAGGCAGCGACGCCATCGAACGGTAGTCGTTTTGAATTTCGAGTCCGGCGAGATCCAAGTGCGGATGAAGTTGATTCATCGGGCTGCGATTGGCCAGGGCGAATCCGGTAACACCTTCGCCGGGCGCGACACAGCGTGATGAAAGGTCCTTCGCATTTCGGCCCGCTACGTGCGCCGCCACGGCATAGCCTTTCAACTCGTTGTAGAGATAAACAACGCAGGTATCGAAGGGCACGACGTGACCAACTTTGTCCACGAGAATCGACAGCGTTTCTTCTACATCGAGTGACGAGCCAAAGGTTCTGGCAATCTCATAGAGCGCGTAGACTTCCTGATGCGCGCTCTTGATCTGATCGTAGGCCATGAACGAGCCGCGGTCCCGAGTTTGAGCAATGTCCATCTCGCTCAGCGCGAGCGTGTCGTGCAGATCAACTGGTGCGGATTGCTGCGGTAAGCCGCACGCGGCAATCTGAATCTCGAAGCGTGCGAGATTCTCAATGAAGAGCTCGACGATGCTGGGGTCGAAATGAGTGCCCGCACCGCGACGAAGAAAAGCGAGCGCTTCATCGCGCGTCATTCCTCGCCTGAACGGACGATCTTCGCGAACGGAATCAAAGCAATCAACCACCGAGATAATGCGGGCGGTGACTGGTATTTGCTCGCCCATCAATCCATCCGGATATCCCTTGCCGTCCCATTGTTCGTGGTGATGCCGAATGATTGGCGTGACTGGATAAGGGAAATCCACGCGGCTCAGTAACTGCGCGCCGACTGTGGTGTGGATCTTCATCTTTTCAAACTCGGCAGGAGTTAAGCGTCCGGGCTTATTGACGATGTGAGCCGGCACTGCAAGCTTACCAACGTCGTGGAGTAGCGCTCCCGCTTTCAAGGCTGCAATTGCATCGTGAGAGAGTCCCAGTACTTCGCCCATTCCAGCGGCGTAGATCTGTACGCGCCGCACATGGCAGTGTGTAGTTTGGTCTTTGGCATCGATTGCTGTAGCAAGCGCTTCGGCGGTTGCAAGGTGTAGTTTGCTGAGCTGCTCGGCTTCGTCTGTCTTTGCTTTCAGTCTCAACCAGGCCTTCGCGAACAGATAAGCGCCTAGAGTCAAAGCTGTGCTGAAAACTATGACGTAGATTCCGGGGTGAATGATCCAGGCAACGAGGAGAATTACGGCCAGGATAATTGGAAAACTGTATAAAGCTCGATTCTTGACGGCCATGTCGGGTTAGGTCTCTCTTTGACTCCAATTTTGAACTCTAGAGCTTGCCTTTGGGTTCTATGAAATTCTCAAAGTGGTGTAACTTTTAGCGAATGAACCGGAAGCGATGCTGGAGCAACTCAGCGCCGCTTCCGGCTTTTTCTGGGGCAAGCAGCGGGCTATTTCAAGTGCCCGCTATGCTGGGTGAGATTCCTTTACCCGCGTGGCGCTGCACGATGCCACGCATTTCAAAAGTTTTGGCGGCTTTGGACTCCGTGCGGAGAGTCCGTGAAGCTCAAAAGCTCCTGAGCCGCGCTATCACTCTTTTCAATTGATGTGCCGCAAGCTAACGATGCTCTAAAGACACAAATGTTGAGCAAAAAAGGTGGTAGCGTTTTCGACTTGAAAACGAAGAAGCGCAAGCAATCAGCCTGACAGGTCAAATTGAGGATGCAGTCAGGGTGACAGGGACGAGCGACTGTCCTACCGGGAGCGCGGACGGCCTCGTCCGCAACGTCGCCCTTAAGCAATCGTGATTAGACCTTCAAGTCGGGACGATGTGGTTATGCAGCGTGGCGGACGAGGCCGTCCGCGCTCCCAGCAGAAAGTTGAGCGGTGCCCCAACGATTCTTCGACTAGCGAATGCGCCGTTTCAGAGGAGCGTTCTTTCTTGTCACTTGTCACTTGTCACATCCCTGGTACAAGGTATGAATCGTGGCTAGATTCAAACGCAGACTGCCGGACTCGCACTCCTCGGTCGGCTACATCGAACTACTAAAGCGGAACCATAACTTTCGCCAGTTGTGGCTGGGCCAGATCGTCAGCCAGCTCGGCGACTGGTTCAACACGATCGCGCTTTACACGATCATTCTGAATCTAACGGGATCGGGTCGCGATGTCGGGTTGTTGCTGGTAGCGCGCTTTGTTCCAAGTTTCATTTTTGGCCCTTTCTCGGGAGTACTGGCCGATCGCTTTAGCCGCCGCTCGATCATGATCGTTTCCGACTTGCTGCGAGCCGTGACCGTGCTCGGCTTTCTCCTGGTGCGTCGTGCCGATCAGCTTTGGTTAATCTATGTGCTCACCGTCGCCCAGCTCGCTCTTTCCACTTTCTTCGAACCGGCCAAAACAGCGGTCATTCCTTCGATAGTTTCTGACCGAGAGCTAGTCGCGGCGAACGCAATCTCCTCGGTAACCTGGTCAGTGATGTTGACGCTGGGGGCGGCGATCGGCGGCCTCATCACGGGTTGGTTTGGCACTGATGTGTCGTTCGTTCTTGACGCGCTCACCTACGTGCTCTCGGCGGTGCTCATCGCGCGCGTGCGCATCCCGGCGCGGAAGCCCCGAGAGAAATCAAAACTCACTGTTAATCGGGCTCTGGGAATTTCTGAAACTATTGAAGGAGTTCGATACGTAATGCAGCGGCCGCGAGTGCTGGCGTTGCTGCTCGTCAAACCTGCCTGGGGACTAGGCGGCGGTATCCTCACGCTGCTCGCTGTCTTTGGCGAAAGGATTTTCCCTGTGGGACGGAGCGCTGCTACAGGAATCGGCGTGCTTTATGCAGCGCGCGGAATTGGCACAGCAGTCGGGCCCTTCGTAGCGCGGCGCTTTGCTGGTGAAGGAAAGACGAGGATGCAAGCGACCATCGGCATTTCGTTCATCATCGGAGGGGTCTTTTACATCGCCTTTGGGAGTGCTACGAATTTTGCTCTCGCACTAATCACGCTCGGAATTGCGCACACTGGTGGCAGTATTCTCTGGGTATTCTCAACGGTGCTGTTGCAAAGGAGTGTTGAGGACAACTTTCGCGGGCGCGTGTTTGCCGCAGAGTTGGCGTTGCTCACGCTGACCATGGCCGCTTCGAATTACGCCACCGGCGAGTTGCTTGACCGGCTTCATTTGTCGCCGCGATTGCTGACGATTGCTATCGGTGTCTTCTTTCTGCTGCCGGCATTGGCGTGGTTTCTGACCAAACGTTGGTGGGACCAGGGGAAGGACGCTCCTGGGGGCGCGGACGGCCCGTCCGCATAACGTCGAATGCCGAACAGTTGAATGATCTACTTAGACTTGTTCGGGGCGCGCAGTTAGCCGACGAGGCCGTGCGCGCGCTTCCCAGTAAAGAGCACCTCCACAATTACGAGATGGACTTGCAAAAGATCAAAGTCGTTGAGATTCGAGCCACGGAGCTGGATCTTTCCGTTGCGGAACTGGACCATGAAATATGGAATTATGTTCCCGCCGTCAAGATCGCACGCTACTGGTCCGGTGAGCTCGCCCCACCGTTGCGACATGCCGAAGCTCGACTCATCTCAACTCCGTCCGCGTTGTTGATACGTTTCGAAGCCACGCAGAACGAACCGCTTATCGTTTGCCCAACTCCAGAAACGAAGACAAAAACAATCGGACTCTGGGACCGGGACGTTTGCGAGATCTTTATTGCTCCGAACGCTGCCGAACCGAATTGCTATTTTGAGTTTGAAGCGGCGCCGACGGGAGAGTGGGTTGATCTCGCGATTCGACTTAACGAGGAGACCCGAGAGACAGATTGGGATTTTCGATCAGGCATGACGACCGCCGCGCGAGTTGAGGCAAACAAGATCTTGATAGCTATGCGCATCCCGTGGACGGCGCAGATTCCCAAACCCTCAATTGGTGACGAATGGCTCGGCAATCTTTGTCGTTGTATTGGCGAAGGAGAAGAGCGTGGTTATCTCGCGTGGCAACCGACCTACACCGATAAAGCAAACTTCCACGTGCCGGAAGTGTTCGGCACTCTGCGATTCAGCGAATTGATCTATCCACCGGCGCGCGATTAGCGAGGCCGTGGACGAAATCCTCGTATCGCACTCGGTCCGGCTCGCTCAGCGCAAGTATTCTCACCCCGATAATGTAACCCTGCCTGGTTTCGTCCTCTCCCAGACTTTCATACCGAACCGGTCGAGCCTCAATCTCAGCGGACCCGGTTGGCAACTCGAGGACGATCCTAAGCTTGCGATTCTCACCTACGAGGTAATGTTCACCGATACGAATTGCCGGGACGTGCAGGCCCAATCCAGTGCCGCTTAGATCGACTGTCACGCCTTCCATCCACGCAATGTGGCCTGAGCCGTTGGTTGTCACACGCCGGTCGGCCGGGGTTACACGAAAGGGCAAATGGGACGGGCATCGTTTGTCGCCACGGCGATTGCCGAAGTATTCGCGCAGCCGACAGACAAGTGTGCGGGTCAGTTCAGCCATCGATTTAGACAGGTCGCCCTCAGTTCTGGGAGTACCCTTGAACGTCATTGAGGAGGGCAAATCAGGAAAGCCAGTCGGGGGATATCGCGGATTTATTCTAGAGAGCTTGTCGGGTAAGCGCAATAGGGAAGATCAGGGAGAGCGGGTTGGGTGTTGGGTGTTGGGTAAGAGGGTTGGATGTTTGCTACGCCTCGAATCACCTCTATCGAGATCTCAACGCAATCCGTTGGAGCGCGGACGGCCTCGTCCGCTTGGCTGGGCCTTCTAATACTTAGAGCTTTTCCGTCCAACTCTACTAACAGTCACAGTTGTTTGGCATTCTACGTTCGGCGGGCGAGGCGGCCCGGGCTCCCAGCGAAAAAGCGGCTCTTTCTCGACAGGTTGCGTTGGCCAACCTACGGAACCGCCGGAGCTGCCGTCAACGGCTTTCCTCCCAAGTCACCACTCCTTACACCAGCTCCGTCGAGGTAGAACGACAATTTTCCGGAACGCCCATACTGCTCCGGCTCAGCCCCTGCCCACCAACTCTTTCGATCACTTGCGACCGTGATGTGAAATCTGTAGCCAGTTGATTCGACCCCCTCGATATCTTTTGGGACCAGGCCGGCCTTAACCAACGTTGCCAGGTCCGCGAACTTGCCGGCGTTCTGCTGACTGTAGACAACCTGTGCCAGCGAGATGCGAGTGAGCATGTCCTGAACGTCGTTATGATGAGCATCGATCCGCGCGTCAAAGAAGAAGCGTTTGCCAGCCTTCTTCACGAGCTGAAGGTTCTCGTGATCACCCACAATCCAGACACCGTCTACTTTAATTAGTCCAGTAGGTTCGAGCTTCTCTTTTCCATCGCTGTCCAGCACTTTGAGAAATACCGTGGCGAGGTCTCCGCTGATCAGTTCCCCGGTCAAATCCACTTTCTCGGGGACCTTTTCCATTACGGCAATGGCCATCTTTTCAAAATCCGGCAGAAGATCGTTGTATTCCGGCTGCGAAAGACCTTCAATCGCGGATCTATAAATCGAAAGTGCAAAGGCATCTTTGAACCGTTTCTCTCTCAGGCCTTGGTAGAACTCTCGCACGGTTTCAGTAGGTGAGCGTTGCGGTTTCTGTGCAAATGAGAACGGAGTGCTGACGCCGATTAGTATCAGCGGCAAAATTGTGGGGAGCAGTCGTCGCAGAAAAATTCGATGACTCATCAGGATTATCTTCTCCAGATTTCAATTGTCGAAGTAATACCAACGCTCGGAGCGTGGGTTGAAGTTCAATTGCGCACACAAGCCGAGGCGCGCTGCTTATCTTAGCAGCGCGCCCCACGAGAGAAGCATAAAAAATTAAACCGGTTTCCTGCTGACGACTACGAGCGGAACCCAGGCAACCTCGCAAGCCTCGCTCCTCTCGGCCGAGTGTGGTGATTTAGGTTCCCTTCTTCTGCCGCGCGGCCAGAATCCACTCGCGCCCGACCGCGTAAAGCAGAATTGTGATCGCCACAAACGGGATCAGTGACAATAAGTCAGCATAGCCTTTGACGTGTCCCGGCGGCTCGTCGAAGAAGGGGTTGTGCGCCAGCATCCACTGTTTAGTTGCTTCAAACGTGTCAGTGAAATAACCAGCCATGAAGGCGTAGATGATGCCTGCCAACGCCGCTCCTGCGATATAACCCGAGGCCATCAAGACCCCCGGGCTCTTGTCGCTCTCAGCTACAAGCTCTTCTTCCGTCAGGTTCGGGTGCTTCTTTCGCAAGTTGCGATCGACCAACCAGCGAACCATTCCTCCAACAAAAATTGGACTCGATGCAGAGAGCGGCAGGTAGACGCCAACTGCAAAAGCGAGCGAAGGAATGCCTGCCATCTCGAGCACTATCGCGATCATCACGCCCAGCAACACGAGATTCCAAGGCAACTCTCGATTGAGAATGCCTTTGATGATGTATGACATCAGAGTTGCTTTTGGTGCGTCGAACTTTTCAACCGTTGAGCCGTCCGGTCGCATCCTGTTCTGACCATTTATAGCCGGATCAACCAAATATTGCGGGACGCCTTGCTGATCCACCAGATAACGCCCTGCCCGCCCACCATTGGTATCTGTCTTATGCCAAACGCGGTAGGTGTTCGCATCTTCACTTGCCTGCCTTCCCTGAAGTTGTTCGGGCGCACCCAATTCAGCCACGTTAGCGCGAAGTTCTGGGGTAAAGTTGCGCTCGATCTTGTACAAGATCTGACCCGAGTCATTGACGAGATACTCGCCCTCATCCAAACCCTGCACCTTTGGACTGTTGGCATCTCGTGTCAGAACACGGTAGTTACCGGGCGTACGCGGCTTAATATCCTCAGCATAACCGGGCAGCGCACCAGCCTCGGCAAGTGCCAGGGCTTGCACCTTGTCGTCAACTTTCGCAAAGGTAATCCGGCGAGCGTAAACCATGCCATTCTCGTTCAGCCGAATCAGGATTGGCCCAAGAACAAGGGCCGATGCGAGTGCGCCAATGAGAATCGCAACCTGCTGAAACTTCGGAGTAGCGCCGACGAGATATCCGGTCTTCAAGTCTTGCGAAGTAGTGCCGCCATTTGACGCGGCGATACAGACTATGGCGCCGATCGAGAGCGCGGTTACGTAGTAGGGCGGGCCGGTCCATCCCATCATTAGGAAAACCAGACACGTTAAAAGCAGAGTCGCTACTGTCATTCCTGAGATCGGATTTGACGAGGACCCAATCTCGCCCGTTAGTCGCGAGGAGACGGTCACAAACAAGAATCCAAAGGCTACAATCATGACGGCGCCAAGTAACGCGACAAGAAAACTCTGCTGCATGCCAAGCTGCGGAAAGGCCATGATCATAGCTATGAGAGCGATAATGCCCGCCAGCACGTACTTCATCGAGATATCCTGATCAGTACGCGGTGAGCGTGCGCTAGCCGCCTGGCCTCCACGTAGATCGCTCAGACCGCCCTTCAGTCCGTGCCAGATTGTGGGAAGTGAGCGAAAGAGGCTGATGATGCCGCCGGTCGCGACCGCACCCGCTCCAATATAGAGAATATAATTGCTGCGTATGCCGTTGG
>JANNON010000776.1:0-1691 GCA_031399105.1 Blastocatellia bacterium
TCCCCGCTCGCGGGCGAAGGTCGCCGCCCGCAACGAGAGCGCCACGACCTCGCGCGGATCGGCGCTCCCGAGCGCGTGCGGGATCAGATCGGAGGCGTCGGCGCCGCGTGCCCGTCGCGCGTTCAGGACGGCGGTGTGCCGGCGCCTCAGGTCGCTGGGAGGAGCAGTCTGGCGGAGCGCCGCGGCGACCAGTGGATCGGCGAATCGCATCCGCACCGGACCGGGGCCGGGCAACTCCTGCAGCAGCCCTGACACGATCAACGCGTCGAGAATCTGGGCGCATCCGTGCTCGGTGCGACCGGTCAGTCGTACGAGATCCGTAGGTTCGAACACGCTGCCAAGCATGGCGGTCCAGCGCGCGATCTCCGTGGGTGCGGCGTCCAACGCGTCGAGGATCGACTGCAGATCGTGCATCAGGACGGGTGGGATCGTGATCGGGGCGTCGTCCGAGACGGTACGGCGATTGGCGCGCGCCAGGGCCACGAGGACTGCGGGACGGCCCCCGCTTGACTCCAGAACGCGGGCCAGCATCACGTCGCCGATCGTCGGGGCCGCTTCGACTGCGATCTCGCGTGACGCATCGTCACCAAGGGGCTCTAGCTCGACGAACGCGGCAGCGTTGGGAATTTCGCGCGCGCATGCGATCAGCAGGCCGGGCGTGCCGGTGAGCCTGCGGCCGATGTGCAGCGCGTCGTCGAGTACGTCGTCGATCTCGTCGAGGAGCGCGGCGTACGGGCGAAGTTGTGCGGCGGTGACGGGATCGGGACGCAGGTCTGCTGTTATCAACCCTGCGGCCAGTCGATCGGCCAGGCGCGCACCCGGGCCCAGATCCACGCGCACGGTACCGTCCGCCGCGAGAGCCGAGACGAGCTCAGTGGCAAACCTGGTCGCGCCGAGCCCGGAGGTCGCGACGACAACCAGGAGGCCGGGCCGCGTTGCGGCGGCACCGCGTGCAGCGGCGATCTCGGTGTCCCGGCCGACGAACGTCGGTTCGCTCCCTACGCTTGCGTGTCGTGCCGTCACGGCCTCCTCCAGATCCCGTCCCGGCAGGGTGCTGCGAGGCGCACCCTAACGACAGCAGACGGAGCGCACCACTCGACGAAGGTCGAGAACGAGGGGGAGCCGCCGGTGGGCGGGACCCCTCGTTCGTATAGCGCATACGGGATTCGAACCCGTGTTACCGGCGTGAGAGGCCAGCGTCCTAGGCCCCTAGACGAATGCGCCATGGACATACTGCGATTGAGTTGACCGCTTGGGAAACGAGTTGGGGGAGGAGGATTCGAACCCCCGCTACCGGGGCCAGAACCCGGCGTCCTACCGCTAGACGATCCCCCAGCGGAGCCCCTCACGGCCGCGCGCAGGGTAGCACACCCTGGCCGGCCAGCGCTCCTCGCCGCGGCGCCTGGGCACAGTTTTGGGTTGGTCGATGGTGTCAGACACGAATCTCCCGAGAACCGTTTGCTGATGCGGGATCCTGAGACGCGTAAGTACCCTTCCGTACACGTCCAGCGAAGGCGTCACCCGTTGACCCTCAAGACCGTGGGCCACACCCCCCGCCGCATGTCGTCGTCCTCGACCATGCGCTGCACGGTCCTGCGGGCTGAGTCGGGATCTCGTCCGAAAATACGAAGCACTTGATGCGGCTTGAAGAAGCTCGGCGCGGGCGCGAGACCCAGCAGCGCGGGGTAGCT
>JANNON010000778.1:0-1669 GCA_031399105.1 Blastocatellia bacterium
TCAGTTTGAGCACGTTTCGCGAAGCGTGTTGGAGCGGCATATCGAGATACTTGACCGCCTTTGGCTCAGTCGCCAGCACGTCGAGAAACGCATCGCTGATGTGGGTGGGATAGGTGTACATCACCCGCACCCATTCGATTCCATCGGTGTGGGACAATTCGCGCAGCAAGTGGGCCAACGCATCCAGCTTGTTGAGGTCTTCGCCGTAACGGGAGGAATCCTGCGCCACCAGGATCAGCTCCTTAACACCCTCTTCGGCGAGCTGATGCGCTTCAGCCACAATTGAACCAAAACGCCGGCTGCGAAAATGGCCACGCATCTGCGGAATGAAACAAAACGCGCAAGGGCGGTCACATCCTTCAGCGATCTTGATGAAAGCATAATGCGAAGGAGTGGCAAGCACGCGCGGCGTCGATTCATCGTAGAGATAGGTCGAGCTTTGATTGCCCAGCGGAATTACAGGCAGCGAACGCGTATTCGTTTCCGGATCGCAAACCGTTAGGATGTCGTTAATCTGGCTGGTCCCGATGAAGGCATCTACTTCGGGAATCGCGGCTTTTAGATCGTCTCGATAACGTTCGACGAGGCAACCAGCGACAATCAATCGCTTTGCCTTTCCCGACTCCTTTAGCTTCGCTGCTTCCAGAATCGTATCGATAGACTCTTTCTTCGCTGAATCAATAAAGCCGCAGGTGTTCACTACGATCGTGTCTGCCTCGGTTTCGTCCGAGGTAATTTCGTAACCCCTGGCCTTTAGTTGGCCCATCATGACCTCGCTGTCAACGAGGTTCTTGGGACAGCCGAGACTGATAAATCCAATTTTATTCATGTGTTTCAAATCAACTACTAAACGCCGCGTTCATTATCGTTTTCGAGTTTCTTGAGCATCTGTTCAATCTGTTCCTGCTCGGTGGCTGATAGTCGCTGGGCGCCAAACCGGACGCGATTGTAGGCGCTGGTTATCGTCAAGGCCTCACGCAGTCCAATACTCGCGGCAAATTCCATCGGTGTCTGTTCTGGCGAACGTTCAACGCCGCGCTGTGCAAGTTGGGTAATCATGCGCTCGTAAAAAACAACGGCTGAGTGCTGCGCATCGTCGGGCACGCCCGAGAGTCTTAGACCGCGCCAGCCAAATCTTTTGATTCTCAAAATCAGGACGCCAAAAAAGAGTATGAGTACCGTCAAAAATAAGCCCAGCACCAACTTGTACCAGGGAATGTTTCTCAGAAAGATCAGCCATTTGCCGAGCACACTTTGATACCGAAAGGCCTGATTCTGCAGCGAGGTCGCCAGCGTGCGTTGTTCCTGTTTGTCATAGCCGATGACGTATTGGAACCACATCAGTTGCAGAGCTTCGACATACTTTCCAAGCTGGGCCGCCATACCGATGCTGTGTGGCTCGAGTCGTCCAGCCGCCGGAGTTGGGTCAAACGTCACCCATGAGCCGGTTTCGGGGAAAAAGACCTCGACCCAGGAGTGCGCGTCACTCTGCCTCACTGTGTATGCGTCCGCAGCTTCGTTGTATTCACCGGGTAAAAAGCCATTCACCACTCGCGAAGGGATTCCCTGAGTCCGCAAAAGGACAGCCATCGCCGTAGAAAAATACTCGCAGTGACCTGACCGTACATTGAACAAGAAGTCCGACAGCGGATCGGGGCCTGCCGCTTTC
>JANNON010000791.1:0-4710 GCA_031399105.1 Blastocatellia bacterium
AAGAAAACGCCAGAACGACAGTACACGACTCTAAATAGTCGGAGCCTGTGGCGGCTAGAAACTAACTCTTTTCAGAGAAAGTCTAACGCAAACCTAGCGAGAAATCATCGAAAGCAGCAGCGTGACGGATCACACATCCCAACACAAAAACATACTTGGACACTTTGCACCCGCACCAACCGCCTCACGCAACATGTCAACAAAGAAGTATACGGTTGTCGACCATACGACAAAGCCGGAAGTGTTCTCCGGGAGCTCCGTGGTTGAGTTCGAAGAGCACATGCGAAGGGTAAGGATATTCGCACAGACGAAGGGAGTCGAGCATATGTTCGACCAGGACCTTCCGCCAGTCCCGGTCCCGCCGATTCTCCATGCGGTTCCGATCCCTATGCGACCAGTCCCAGCGCACGCAGGAGCAGCCCTCACGCAGATTCAGCGCGAAGATTGGAAGATGGACATGGACGTCTACCACGCCTCCACCAACGAAGACAAGGAGGCGACGAGGAACTATCAGCGCGATCTCGACAAACGCACGAAGGCCCTCAAGGAGAACGAAGTCGCGTGTTCTATCCTTTCAGAGACGTTCAGCGAGTCAGATTACAAAACCACTGAAGAAACGGAGCAGGCCCGCCAGAAGATCATCCTCCTTCGAACCCTCTATTCAGGCATGATCCTCTCCGGCATGTCAGAAACGGCCTGGCTCAATCGGTGGCAACAACTGAAGTTGGACGACCCGAAGAGCATCGAGTCTATCAACAACTTCGTAGACGAAATGATGGATTTGATTTCGGCCTACCAGCGGCTACACACCGAAGATATTTATGACCGCACTCTTCTCAATCAAGTTGTTGCGAAGTTCCAAACTAACGCTCCTAGCATTACGGAGTTTCTGGGATTTATGTCAAAAATCACAACAGGCAGCTACACGTCGTGGGAGCCAGCACCGCGTCTCCCCGCAGTGGCCGCCATACCCGCCGTTGTCGGACCGCCAGCCGTCGCCGCAGTGAACGCGGTACCTGCGACCCTCCACGCGGACCACTTCCGACGCACTAAGACTGCTCTTGTCGCGGAAGTGCGCGGCCTGATCAAGTTGGCCAACTCCCGCAAGGCCACCAGCGCAACAAGCTACCGGCAAGCACGGGCGAGCACTGCCATCGCTAAGTATAAGCCGTCAGAGAAAGATGACCCATGCAAGGTTCACGAAGGCTCCGGACATACTAATGGCGAGTGCCGGGTCCAGAACCTGAAGACAAAGGCCACAGCATCCACGACCGCCAAGAAGCTAAAGGACGCCAAGACTAAGGCCGACGGCGAACCTACCAAACGCAGACTCTGCAAGATCTGCACCAAGGGCTCTCACTCCCCCTCAAACTGCCCAGTAGTCAAGGAGATCATCTCCAAGCGCGAATCAAGCGGCAAAGGGAAGGCCCACCAGGCTAGCAAGGCCCGCGTCAAAGCGGCCACGACAGACACGGAGATGGAAGACGTAGCCGAAATCGAAGACCCCGGTATGCCCTCAATGGACTACACGGACGCTGCAGGCGAGGTCGATGTAGAGGCACCGTCAACTCCGAAACTGATCACCCTCAAGGGCGAACGCGCGACTAAGGCGATTTCCAAGTTACTCCAAAGCAATCGCGCGAGGACGACTTGGGATGCAGACTCTGAAGTTGCGGCATCCAACAGTTTTGCGAGTCTAAGCAACGACCGCATTGTCAGCGCCCTTAAAGCCCAGTTTCCTGTGCACGTCACCGTCACAGCTGGCAAAACGCTCCTGGACTCCGGCGCTTCGGCCTGGATGACCCCGGACAAACATTCTTTCGTCAACCTGACACACGTCGACCGCGACCACGGAGTCATTCACATGGCCGACAATCGCACCATCCCGATCAAGGGATACGGCGACATCATCACGGTGTTCGAAGGAGGAATGACTCGCCGCGTTCGCAACGCACTCTACGTCCCTGACTTGGCCGAGCCTCTGTGCTCGATCTACAGCATCATCGAAGGGAGCGGAGACATCATCGCGTTCTCAAACGATGAGGTCGTCCTGTACAGTGCAGAAACAGAAGAATGCGCAACAATCGGCAAACGCATCGGTGATCTCTACTATCTCACCTCACGCGTAGTTACAGAGCATTCTCTACCGATTGAAGCGGATGGAGGTAAGCGAGCATACCATGCATTCCATTCCAGCGACGGCATAGAATATATCCGTTGTGAGCCAAGTTCTTACTTGCAGGCCTCCAACTCATTATCTGCAGATGATGAAACCGCAGGCAACACCGCACCATCTTCCGGGGACACATTCCTGTTGAACCACGCATATCGTGAGTCGTTGGCAGAGGAAGATGAAGCGCAGACTTCCGGCATCGCACATGATTTTCGCACCATGAAGGTACGTGCACAGTCATTTGCCGGTCAAGTAGGAAGGGATTCTCAGCTAACTTCCAACTCTTCAACTAAAGATCGTCGACAAGGCTTAGGCAAGCTGTCGAATGTGGGAGTAGACGAACTCAGAACCCTGCACAGGAAGTTCGGCCACATACACTTACGGGACATCATCCGGACAGTGTCTCATCTAGAAGACTCCTTAATAAAGTTGCCTCTAACCGATCCTGATGCAATCGAGTTAGTTAACACGTCTATCGTAAAATCCTGTCCAATTTGTTCCGTGAATAAAATGACACAGAAACCTATTTACTCAACGGTGAACCCAGCACCGCGCAATCTCTTTAGACTACATTCCGATGTCGTAGAGATTGATGGCTTACGCACTTATTGGCAAATCTTTATTGACGAGGCTTCACGCTTCATATTTATCGAGTTCCTTGAGGCAAAGTCAGAAGCGACGAAGTCAGGCATCGCCCTGATTGAAGAGCTCGAGAACCGCTCCGGTTTGAGAGTAGCTGAATTCCGAAGCGACTCAGGCGAAATGCTTACAAAGGCATTTTACAATTATTGTGAATCCAAAATACCTCGGATTAGAATTGTACCCTCGCCGCCTTATGTCAAGGAAATGAATGGTCTCTCCGAAAGAACTATTCGCACCCTGAAGCAAATGACAAGGTGCATGCTCACAGAAGCTGGTCTCCCCGAGAAGTCTACCAAATTCTACATGCACGCTCTCCTTTACAGCGCAACGGTCAAGAATATGGTCTGGCATCCTTTCCTGAAAGATACCCCATTTCACGCCTTTCTTGATAGGAACCCGAACTTGGCAACAGTTCACACCTTTGGTTCACTTGTGAGCATCTATCTCGCTAAAGACCAAAGGCGTAGGCTGAAAACATCCGATAAATCAGAGTTCGGACTCTTTCTCGGATATAAAGGAGAAGACAACAAAATCGTGTTGGTGTTCAACTATCGCACTCGCGAAGTAAAACCATACTTTCACGTAGTTTTTCATGACGGAACTTTCCTTGGGCACAATCCCTCCCGTGAAGAACTTGAAGCGGTGGGTAGGAGATACCCATTTGACAAACGGCCATATTCAGGACTGGTCGAGGAAGATTCTGAAGAGGACGTCATTGAATTCGAAATCAGTGATGAACGACCACTCGCCATCCAAATGGAGATCGACGAGGATCTAGAGCTCCAGTTCGAGCTTCCCTCCGATTTCGAAATGGACATTCACGAAGACTTCCCCGGATTTGGGCAACCACCGCCACCTCCTCCCGCTCCAGGCGGCGGAAGAGGTAGAGGTCCCGGACGCGGCCGTGCACAACCACAAGTTGTCATTCCCGTCCGAGGAAGAGGTCGAGCAGGTCCAGCACCTCCGGCCGGTAGAGGACGCGCGCAACCAATTCCAGGCACCGGTGCACCACCACCAGCTGGAAGAGGACAGGTAGCTCCTCGGCAATTGAGGTCGAACCTTCAACTGCCAGCTCTGTCTCACCAAATGGGCGAATACATGCCCGGTTACGCTGCTCCAGCTAAACATGGTGAAAAGCATCTCGCCATCACTTGGCCGAAGTTGGCCCCCAGTGCAACTTTAGATAGACCGATCCCACTCGCTAGCTTGCAGCCTGTGCCGGAGACACTTGAAGATGCCATGACCCGACCCAAAGAAGCTCCCTTTTGGTATGCGGCCATGAAAGCAGAGTACGACCAGCTCGTAGCAACCGGAACCTGGAAGGAAGGCACTCTCCCAAAGAATGCAAATCTCCTATCAGGCAAATGGGTTTTCACTCACAAATTCGACGAAAACGGGAATTGCTCACGCTTCAAAGCTCGTTGGGTAGCCCGGGGATTTACACAAATCCCAGGTCTCGACTTTACGGAAACTTTCTCTCCTGTTGTTAAAACTCCTACGATGAGGTTTCTGATCGCTTTCGCAACGATTTTAAACTTTGTGATATTTCTCCTTGATATTTCAGGCGCTTTCCTCAACGGAACCCTGGAAGAACGGAATTATATCTGCATGCCTTACGGTTTTGAGAAAAACGATGCATTTGGCCAGGCAATCATTTGCCACTTGATGAAAACGTTGTACGGTTTACACCAATCCGCTCGAGAATGGTACAAATCGTTATGCAACCACTATATCAAGAACGGTTTTCGCAAGAATCTCGCAGACGTATGTCATTTTTGGAAGGTTCACCCTGAAGGTCTAGGGAGAATCCATACGACACAACACGTCGACGACATATTGTGTATAAGTGCAACAGAAGAACCGATCAAAGAGGTTGTCGCAGCCATGAACCCAAG
>JANNON010000822.1:0-3243 GCA_031399105.1 Blastocatellia bacterium
TCGTGGTCAGCACGAGGGTCCCGCCCGACCACGACCACTGGCGGTGCTTGGCGATCAGCCCGGCCTCGTCCAACGGGGCCCGGCCAACGCACACCGGGCAGGTGCCCTCCGCCTGCTCATCGCCGACAAGCTGAAGATCGATGTTTTTGTTTTCCTTGCCGGAACTGCTGCTTTTCTATCCGGCCAGAGAAAAACAAAACAACAATTAAGCAAGTTCCTGCTCACCCGGGGATTTTGGTTAATCCTGATTGAATTTACAGTAATTAATTTTGCATGGTCATTCAATTATAAACTACCATTCATTGGTCTGGCTGCGATTACGCGTTGACCGCGCTTTTGCATTTTGACTACGAGCCCCGCAAACCGGTGATCCCCGGATACTAGAATGACCGTACCGATCGCTCTCTTTGCAAGCAACTCGTTCTCGAAAGTGTCTGCAATTGCGACACGACGCATTTCCTCATCTGCGGCATCGTCGCCGTGTACTCGCGCCCTGGGAAAGTCAAAGTCTTGGTTGACCCTTGTGTAGACGGTTTGCTGCAACAAGAATCGATCCCAGACCGCAATACTCATCGGAAGCACAAGATGTCCGTATTGTTTGGCTTCGTCTTGGAGATCGCTAATGGACGTTTGAAGTACCGTGAGCGCGTCTTTGCCCCCGTTTGCGAGGTGCTTTCGCTCCAGCGGAATCGAGAAATTCTCGTGATCCACAATTAGTGCACAATACGCACTTCCTGCGGATCTCGCATGTCGCTCTTCCAGCATGCGGGGTAACCACTTTGCCAGCAGGTCACCTTTCAAGTCATACGTATCGGCTCGCGCCTCGTAATTCAAGACCTGTTGATCGCAGAGATTCTGGAGTACGGCGGTTGTGTCGGTCGAGAGTTTCTTGATGGCTTCCTTGAGAACTGCTCTTGGCACGGCC
Source organism: Blastocatellia bacterium (assembly GCA_031399105.1). Taxonomy (GTDB): domain Bacteria; phylum Acidobacteriota; class Blastocatellia; order Pyrinomonadales; family Pyrinomonadaceae; genus PSRF01. The sequence continues at coordinate 926 of JANNON010000822.1, forward strand.
TGCGCCGTGGTTGCACAATCCAAGAAACGTTCGATGGCAAATGCCTCAGAGTCTCCAAGGTATTGCTCGTCCCACCACCAGCGAAAAATGTCTCGCGACTGAACGAGCTCCTCACTAATTGCGTCCACGTCGTTTGACGTGACCACAGAACGCTTGTCTTTGTAAATGCGCATCAACGCGCGTTCACCGATACGTTGAACGACCCACGCATAGCCGCGGGTCAACTTCCACACGCGCTCCGTTGCCGCAATGGTGTAATCAACGCCTGTGTCCCTTAGGGGTGCCTTGAGAATGGCCTCAGTCGCTTCACGATCAACGAAGCTCACCGGAACCTGCTGCACGCGCCCAAAGAAGGCGTGGCGTCCCATTTCGCTCAAATGCTGCAGGCGAATTGAGCCACTCAGGACGAACAGAACGACACGCTCATCCAATAGGCCCTGAAAGAGATCCAAGACGCGCGAATCCAATCCCGCCGCCGCGGCGTCTCTATTCAGCGAGATATCCTCGATGATCTTTTGAAATTCATCGATGTAGATCAGGATCCGGCGATCTGAGTACTCGGTGGTGAGATGTTCGATTGCCGAGAGAAATGAATCGATCGGAGCAGACTTGAACTCCTCCTTGGTCGGCCACGAATCCGCAGGTACTTTTGCGCCAAGAGACCGTGCGATTCGACCTGCCAATGCCTGAAGAAAACTACCTGCACTATCTCGCTGAATCCGGCCCATGTGAACCGGCGTGGCAACAATGCTGTCCGGAAGGCTTGGAAGCGTGAAATTGACCACCGACGACTTGCCGACTCTTCGGATTCCGTCGACAAACACGGCGCCCTTTCGACCGTCGGCGTGCAACTTGATGCACTCGCGTAAGACCTCGATCGCTTTGTCTCGACCCTGAAAGTTCTCAGGATTTGCGGTGGTTATGGCGTAGTCGGTAATGTAGCGCGATGTGTTGAACGGCTGAAACGGAGCGAACACAATCTTGAAGTCGACGTCAGTTGCCTTCGCCTGTTCGTCTTCTCCAAAACTAAAATCACAGGACACGTGAACGCTGTCTCGCTCCCCAGGAGTTCCCTGGCTTGCCAGGAACGACACGTCCTTCCATTCCCCCACAGCGAGACTGGGAATCAGTGCTTCTGGATCGTCGAAATTCAGATGTCCCGTCACGCTGTCGATTCGGATCCGTACATTTGTCAGCGCTATTTCGCTGCTGTTACGCACGCTCAACGCGACGATGGCCGAGCCGAACTCTGTCGAGAGCGTGGGTGTGGCGAGACGAATTTGGGGATCCTGAACCTTGCCCGCCTGGAGTGCGGCGTTGGCAAGGACTGCTTTAAGCCGTCGATGAAGTGTGAGCCCTTGAGTGGCCGATTCGGGCAGACTATTTAGGAGCTTATTGATACGTACGTACTGGTCGCCCGCCTCCGTCAGAAGACGCCGCTTGTTGTCTCGATCTTGACTTTCGCCGAATTCAATTAGCTTCGTAACGACGCTTCGGAGCGCGTCAGCGACAACTTGTCCGGGACGTCCGTACAATTGATGCACCCGCTCGCAGTACTCGAGGCACTCGTCCCGTGCACTTAGTAGCTGGTCAATTGTTCCAGTGCGTCCAAGTACGAAGTTGAGATGTGATAGGCGAATGTGAGCTTCAGTCGAGGCCTCAGTGGGGACGTCGACGGAGGTTGATTCTGAACTAAATGGGTGATTCTCGACTTGCGACGGCCGCACCGTGGCCTGAGCCTCTCCGAGTCGCAACGCATCCGTATACTGGGAAATCTCATCCTTGCTGAGGAAGGGTGCGAACTCGCGGACAATCTCAGAGCCAGCATCTGCAAAACCGGTGCGCACACAGAAGTCGAGAAGCGCACAAACCTGACGAGTTTTTACAACCGGCGAGGCCCCAATCGAGCCTGCTGTGAGGGTGCACCCGAAACGAAGGTGGCGGAGGGCGTCTTGGTAGCGACCCTGTGCCTCATACAAACGACCCAAGGCATTGTTCGTCAACGCCTTACCCATCTTAGATGAGAGTCGCTCTGAGAAATATCGCACGCCTTGCTTTAGCAACCGATACTTCAAGAAATGCGTTACGGTTCTTTCGACTTCACTCGTGACGAGCGCTTCGCTCACGGGCTTGGGCTGAAACTCGTCGTTCAGCGCCTCGACCATCAGCTGAATGTTGTCCAAATACTGCTGCGCGAGGGGGTACAACCCCTTGCCTCGCCGTCCTTCAACGAAATCGAGTTCACGATGCCCTTGCCTTGCAGACACTGCAGACCCGCTTCGAGCACCGTCCACTTCGACGAATCCACCATCACCGGC
>JANNON010000830.1:0-2847 GCA_031399105.1 Blastocatellia bacterium
CGATTCAACGCTACTTGTACAAAGTAAAAATGGATGGCAAGAGCAAGGCTGTTCGTGTAACACCAGCAGGTTATAATGGCACGAATAGTTACGAGTGCTCCCCTACCGGCAGTTATGCCGTACATACGTTTACGAGCCGAACAGTTGCCCCGGCTTCGCAGTGTTCGAGCTTGATAAGGTGAACCAGTATCTGTCCATCTGCTTTGACCACAGTCTCTTTCTTGTCCTCATCGCGTTCGACGACCGGTTTTGAAGACGAGTTAGCTTTTAGAAACTCATTTACCGCGGTCCTCAACCCAGGACTGCTGACGAGACCGCGGTCTTTGGGGTTAACAAATCCCTTGACCGCTTCCATCTGAGGCGCTTTGTATTCAGCCCAGACGAGCCATATTTTTTCGGTAACCTGCTTTTCATCAAACTTGAACCAGTTGGGTGGCCCAGGTATTTGGACCTGCTCATTCTTAGGTAGAAGTGTCGATCCCTGGTTGGCTGTTTCGGACGGAAATAGCACGACGAATGACGGCGCTTGATTAGGCTCCGCAGGATTCTCGTTCAATATATAAAGATGCCCGCTCTGTGGGCTGGTGACGTGCAAGCGAATTCTATAGTCATTCTCAAAGTTGATGTCGTCTCTAAGCCGAAAAGGATCCTGAAAGGGTTTACCGTCGCGATACTTCTGCACGGTTACCCAATAGCTCAGCGCCCGTTGCGGCGTGGTTGAAGGAGCCGTGGCCGGACCGCTTGTCGCTGCCGGTGCTTGCTCACTGCGCCGCCACACGGCGATCCCCCCGACAACTATTCCCGCAAGCACGAGCGTCGCCAGCGCAAACACAACCAGGTTTCGATTGCCGCCGGTCGCTTTCGGAGCGGAATCGTCCGCGGTTGCGGTTGCCGCTTTGGTTTGATCCGTCGCGTGCGCTCGAGCTTCGATGACAGCGCCCGTGTGCGAGCCTCCGGCGGTTGAGCGCGGCGCTCTGGACCGCCCGAGTTTCTGCTCGAACGACAACTCTTCCTTCAGACTCTTCAAGTCGATCAACAAGTCCTTGATCGTCTGATAGCGCTCTTCGCGATCCTTGCGCAGTGACTTGCCAATTATTCTCTGAAACTCTGCGGGAACCTCAGGTGTGAGTTCGTCAAGCGGCGGCGGTTCCTTCTCCAGAATCGACACGAGGATGTCCACGCCCGTGGCTCCGGGAAAGGCCATTCGACCTGCCGCCATCTCATACATCACCACGCCGAGACTGAAAATATCCGTCCTGGGATCCAAAACCTGGCTGCGCGCCTGTTCGGGCGACATGTAATGAACGGTTCCCAGCAAGGTCCCGGGCTTGGTGTGCGCGTGGACCAGCGTATCTGCCTGTGAATCTGCCGTGCTCGCCTGACTGGCCTTTTCGGTCAGCTTAGCCAACCCAAAATCAAGCACCTTCACATACCCGTCCGGTCGCAGCATGATGTTTTCGGGCTTGATGTCGCGGTGGATGATTCCCGCTGCATGTGCAGCCTGGAGAGCGCTCGCTGTTTGAATTGCCACATCGAGAACGTCGCTCAGTTTCAGCCGCTCGCGGACCATGTGACGCTTGAGCGTTAGCCCATCTATGAACTCAGTGCTGATGAAAAGCGCATTTTCAGCCTGACCAATTTCATGAATGGTGATGATGTTCGGGTGATTCAGAGAGGAGGCGGCCTTCGCTTCCTGAATAAAGCGTCGCACGCGCTCTTTGCTATTAGTAAATTCCGGCGGCAGGAGCTTCAATGCGACTTTGCGATCGAGCTTCGTATCAAGCGCGAGATAGACTTCACCCATTCCGCCGTGTCCGAGGGGAGCGAGGATCTGGTAATGGGCCACGACCTGTCCGGCTACGAGCGCCGGCTGCGCATTCGAGATTGATTCGGCAACGGCTTCATAAGCCGGCGAGTCGATGAAGTCGTCCGGCCGTTCGTGAGCGGCAATGAGTGATTCCACGGCGACCCCGACATCCGGATTCGAATTACGTACCCGCGCCAAAAAATCCTCACGCTCCTGCGCCTTCAGCTCGAGGGCCTCGTGGAAGAGCTTCTCCAGTTGCTGCATGCTCTCGGGCGTCTTCATATGCTTAGTCGCCAAGTTCGCGACGCAGCCACGCGCGCGCAAAACTCCAATATCGTTCCGCGGTCGCGTGTGACAGGCTCATCGCTGCCGCCGTCTCTTCGATCGTCAAGCCGCCAAAGAAACGCAGCTCGATAACTCGACTGTGTTGGGGATTGGTAGCGGCGAGCTCCTTCAACGCGTGGTCCAGTGCCAGCAGGTCCAGCTCAGGTTTGCGTCCGGATCGATCGGCCTGGCTGAGTGAAATGCGAATTTGCTGCCCCCCACGCTTTGTTGCTAAACGCCTGCGCGCGTGATCGACCAGAATGTCGCGCATGACTTTCGCGGCGAGGCCAAAGAACTGCGCGCGATGCTGCATCGAGGCGCCTTGCTGATCGGCGAGTCGGACATAAGCCTCGTGGACCAATGCGGTAGCCTGGAGCGTGTGCACCGCTTCTTTACGACGGAGATAACTCGCCGCGAGTTTTCTGAGCTCGTCATAGACAAGCGGCATCAGCTCATCAAGCGCGGCTTTATCACCACTCCCCCACTTCACCAGCAGTTGAGTGATGCTTTGGTCTGGGCGTTTTACTGGCTCTGTCATCCTGAGCTTGAACGGCGTGGCGACGAACCGCCACAAGGAAGGTAGACCATCATCCAGCTTGCATGGACAAATTCCAAAGTCAGACCATTATTGCACAGAGGCGATGAGGTCAGTATCACCGCGTGGTAGAGACTGTGAACAACTCAAGGTTTAAGGAAACAAATCAAGATACGTAGTC
>JANNON010000885.1:0-7067 GCA_031399105.1 Blastocatellia bacterium
ACAGGGCGAAACGAATCTGCATCGCTACTTTATTCACTTGGCTTCGCTGACATCTGACCGCTGACATCTGACCTCTATTTCAGTACTGATAACGCAGCGACACCAGAATATTCCGCGGAGCGTACAACGCAGACGCGCCGGTTATGGCTCCGAAATTCGTATTGGTGATCAGCGCGCTCGGGACTCCATACTGCACATGATTGAACGCGTTGAAGAGGTCTGCACGAAGTGTGAACCGATGATTCTCCCACGGCATCGAGAATACTTTCATAATGCCGAAATCAACGTTCTGCACTCCGTCGAGGAAGAATGTGTTACGCCCCAAAATCGGCGTGTTGAAATCCGCCACAGTCAGCGTGCGAAACGCCGTGCGGGGCAATGCTGCTTGCGAGGTTGAAGGATGGCTAACGCTATTCCCGAGTATTGAGGGATCAAGCAGTACCGGCCGGCTCTCGCTGAAACTATCAAGGTTCAAGTCCAGCGCTGTAGTCGTGACCGTAAAAGGATTTCCCTTCGCCAGCTTTGCCACCGCTGAGAACTGCCACCCACCCATTGTCTGGCCCTTCCAGCCTTTGTCACCCTGGAAAAAAGGCAAACGATAAGTGCCGTAAATTGTGAACCGGTGCGGAGTGTGGAACCGCGAAAGGCCCCGCGACACCCGTGCATTGTTGCCGTTTTGATTGCTATCACCGGCGCCGACGAACGTAGCTTCCGAAGTTGTATCGATGGCCTTACTAAAAGTGTAAGCCGCCTGGAAGCTCAGGTTGTTGCTTAATCTCTTGATCAGTTCAACCTGCAAGGCATTGTAGTAACTCCAGGCCGCGTTGCTGACAGCGACGTTGGTTGTGTAGAGACCGTTTGGCCGCCGCTCGTTCGTACGCGGCACGCGGAAGCTGTACTCGTTTGGTCCCAGCGGAACCACGGTTGGACACTGCCCTCCTGGTTGAACTGCTACGCCGACCAAACCAGTGCCGGCACAAAGTATGTTCGTGGCGGGTCGCAGTGTTTGACCGCGCACATCCACCCGTCGCGGATCGTCAGCACTAAAAGTCGTTAACGTGTAAAGCACATTAGGTGCGTTGTTTGGATGGTTAGTTACCACCACTCCGGCGGGATCATTGAGCGGCAGGTTATCGAGGCTGTATTTGAGCAACCCAATTCCTCGGTTGCCGGTATAGGAAACGCGCAAGGCGCTTTGGAAGGGGATCTGACGTTCAAAAGTCAGATTCCATTGCTGCGTGTAGGGCATCTCGAGACCGGGATCGATGGCCGTAATTGTATGGCGCGTCGTCTGCGGTCCCGGCGTGAATACGAAACCATTTGTCGGATCCGTCAGGTTGGTTGGATTGAAGCCTGGATTGGTATTAGGCGTCGTCGTGGACGCGATGTTGTAAAAGAAGGCATTAGGCGGATTGAACCTCACGGTTGCGCCACCTTGCGAGAAGACCGATTGGAACAGCCGGCCATGGAAGATGCCATACCCGCCGCGCACTGACGAATTACCTGGCCCGCCAAAGACCTTACCGAGAAATCCCTCGTCATACTTGGGACTCCAGGCGAAACCCAGGCGCGGCTCAATATTGTCCTGGTCAGCTTCGAAGCCGTAATCGATTCGGCCTGCTGCTTCCTCAGGAGCAGAGACATACTCATAGCGCAAGCCAAGGATCAGCGTAAGGTTATCGCGGACTCGCCAGCTATCTTCGACATAGAAGTTAGCCTCGTTAATCCGATTCTCGAGGAAGAAGGGACCGTAACCCTTCTGAAAATTCTGCGTGCATCCGTTAAGAAAGGCATTAAAGCCGTTGCCGTAGTTTATTCCGTTGCAGGTGGCCGCAGTGCTGCTGTGAAAACCGCGAGAAAAATTGTCGGCCAGGTCGTTAAGTTTCTGCCGGCGAATGTCAGTGCCAGTGCGGATACTGTGATTGCTGAAGGCTGTGCTCACGTTGTAAACGAACTGATTGTCAGTTTGATAGCGCTGAATCGGAAAGTTGCCGGCGCTGCCAATGCTCGACTGAGTGGTAACTGGCGTCGGATTGAAAAAGCGAATGATGGGAGTGTCATTGCCCGCCGTAATATTGACCAGCGTAGTGCGAAGTCCCAATCCGTAGCGAAACTCGCCTAAAGTTTGGGCAGAGAAAAGATGTGTCCAGGTCGTGCCGAAGTTTTGCTGCTTGTGATTCTGGTCGGCGCGTTCGCCGATAATGATGTCGTCGGCGAAGAATTTTTGTCTGGTGTATTGCCAGCGACCGGTGACGTTGTCGGCTTCGTGTGGATTCCAATCAAATCGTCCGGAATAGTCACGCGCAGGGAAATCAAATCCCTGCTGTCCGCGGAAAACACGTGGGCCTGCCGCAGCATCGTTCGGGACAGCGTTTGCAAAGCGGGCGATGATCGACTGAATGTAAGCGCGATTCGCGGGCGTGTCGTTAGCGCCTGTCTGCTGGAACCAGTTCGCCGGATTACGCTCTGCCACTGTGAAGACGTCGCGATTGAAGTTGTTAGCTCCGGTGTTCTCAGTGTGATCCGCGCTGACAAAACCGAACAACTGGTTTTTGATCACGGGAAAGCCGGAAGTGAAGCCAAACTGATTGCGCCGCGTGACGCCCTTCTTCACACCTGGGGCAAATACGTTATTTGTCGCATTCAGCGCACTGTCGTTGTGATACCAATAAACGTCGCCATGCAGCTCGTTCGTGCCGGACTTTGTTTGTACCAGCACTACGGCGCCATAGCCGCGGCCAAACTCGGCCGCGTAGTTATTGGTAATGACTTGAAACTCTTTAATAGTTGAGAGCGATGCCCCCTGACGATTTTGATTCTCGGAGGAATCGTCATTATTGATACCGTTGATTTGGAAGGTCGCTCCGCGTGTGCCGGTGCCGTTGAAGTTGATGGAAGAGCCTGACGACGCGGTCGGATTATTCTGGCCGCTGGTAGGATTTTCCTGATAGCCGGTAAAGGTTTCAGCCAGCGTCAAAAAACTTCCCTGGTTGAAAGTCGGCTTCTCGAGAATCTCCTGAGCATTCAAAGACCCTTTGATTTCCGCGTTGGTGGTATTGATTGGAGTTGCGTCGGTAGAGACCACAACTGCCTCAGTGATTGCGCTGGGCTTCATACGAAAGTTGAGCACCCGAGTCTGATTCAGCGCGACCTCGATGTTCTCCTGCGACATCGTACTGAACCCACCACCGGACGCGGTCACGCTGTAAGTCCCGATCGGCAAAAAGGCCGCCGCATATGTCCCCTCGCTGTTCGTTTTGAGATTACGTTGCTGGCCAGTCTCAGTATTCCGAACCAGGATCTCAACGCCGGGAACAATGGCTCCATTTTGATCGGTGACGTTTCCTTGCAGCGTTCCCGTCACTGTTTGGGCCGTGGCCGAAAGAGATGAGAAGGCTACTGAAGCCATCAACGTGAAAACTGCAAGCAAAATTCGGGGCTTGAGGGAGTTAGTCTGAAACATCGGCGTCTCCTACTTCTGTTAAGTGTTCGATTCTCAACGAGGCGTTTTGCGGAAAACCTTAATTCCCTGCTGGCACACTGATGGGCGGATGACCGCGTAGCGCAACTCCGGGTCGTGCGCCCGTCATCTGTTGATCAGCAAGAACCGGCTGGCCGTTCACAACTACATAACTAATGCCCACTGGAAACTGATGCGGCTTAGCGAAAGTTGACTGGTCCCCAACCGTCTTCTCGTCAAAGATCACGAGGTCGGCAGCGAGGCCTTCACGAAGCAAACCACGATCGCGAAAACCAAAAGTTTGCGCGGGGAGCGAAGTCATTTTGCGAATAGCGTCTTCCAACGAAATGAGTTGCAGTTCGCGCACGTAGCGGCCCAGGACGCGGGCGTTGTTACCGTAACCACGCGGATGCGGGACGCTTTCGTCCATCTGCCGCACGCCGCTGTCTGACGCGATCATGGTGAAGGGTTCGCGCATGATGCGCTGCAGGTCGTCTTCATTCATGCTGTGGTAGACCATCGAGGCGCCGCCCGCTTCGTACATTGCCAATATCTGCTCAATCTGGTCCTTGAGGTCATTCCTGCCGCGAACTTGTTTGGTAATTTCTGCAATCGACTTGCCATTGAACGAGCGGTCGGGCGAGTAGTTTGCGACCATTGCATATGAATAATCTTTAAAGCCGCTGCGCTTCAGCGTCTCCTTCATATCGCTGATGACTTTGTCGCGTGTAGCTTTATCGGCCAATCGCTTCTTAGCCTCGTCCAGGCCATTCGCTCGCAGCCACGATGGCAAGCGAACGTCGAGCGAAGTCGAACTCGCAGTGTAGACATACTGGTCGACTGTGACTGAAAGTCCACGAGCCCGGGCCGCACGCACGAGTCCAATTGTCATCGGCGTTTGACCCCAATGTTTCTTGCTGCTGATTTTGAAGTGGGAAATTTCGACTGGCAGACCCGCCTGTTCTCCGATCTGAATACTCTCCTTTATCGCATCAGCCACGTGCTCGCCTTCGTTGCGCATGTGCGTCGCGTAAACGCCGTGATAGCGGGCCGCCACTCGCGCGAGACTGGTTATCTCGTCCGTCTTCGCGTAAGTGCCGGGAACGTAGATCAGTCCAGTTGAAAGCCCGACTGCCCCTTCTTTCATACCCTGCTCGACGAGCGCTTCCATCTTCGTCAGCTCTTCAGCAGTAGGCGCGCGGTCTTCGAGTCCCATTATTTTTCGGCGGACTGAACCATGCGCAATCAAGGTGGAGAGATTTACCGCGAGTGGCGTCGCGGTCATACGATCGAGAAACTGGCCCACTTCGGTCGACGAGGAACCACAGTTTCCGGTGACCAGCGAAGTGACGCCCATGCGCACAAAATTCTCGGCCGCGGGCAAGTTGTAGATCGACTCAACGTGGGTGTGTACGTCGATAAAGCCCGGGGAGACGATCTGATTTCGCGCATCGATCACTTTGGCGGTATCGGCAGCACCGAGATGTCCGATACGTGCGATGCGTCCATCTTTGATTCCAATGTCGGCGCGAAACCAGGGATTGCCGGAACCGTCAACAATGCGCCCGTTCAGGATCACGAGATCGTAGCGCGGAGCATCAGGTTTTCCCGCGAGAACCAGATGGGCTAACCCGGCAAAGGTTAGCCCTACAGCGAAAATCAAAGACTTGAGAAGAACTTGAGAACGATTAATCATTCAAGCAGGAGTCATGACCGGGATTTCAAACACTTCGGGCTGATGCCAGCGATGACATCAGCCCGAAGAAATTGTTTAGAAGAGGAACCGCACGCCAAAGCGCACCGCTCTCGGTGTTTGATACAAGAACGGCTGGCCGTAGCGGATGTCACTTCTGTCAGGCTGCGATGCTACGCGGGCCAGCATCTGGGCCAACACCGTCCCACCAGTAATGCCGTTGGCATATTGCACATTGCTCAAGCCAAGGGCGGCAGCGTTTACCGGTGCGGAGCTTGGATTCACCGTCGTGTAGATACCAGTCACCGTTGCCTGGTCCCAAACGTTCAGGACGTTGAAATCGACGGCCATAGTGAACTGCCCGTCATGACCAAACTTATAGCGATGCGTGAGGTTGAAGTCCGTTTGAGAATACGTCGGGCTCCGACCCAAATCGCCGCGTCCCAGGAATATCTGCGGTGTCACGGTCGACGCGCCGTAGATAGTTGTGGTCTGCGGTTGTCCTGAAGTTATTGTCTGGAAGCCTGATAACTCCGTGGAGTGAATTGAACTCTTCATCCAGTCAAAAACGTAGGCGCCAAAGATGTTGAAGACATGCGGTCGATCAGTCTGTAGCCGTCCGTTGTCCTTTTCACCTCTCGCTGTAAATCCGATGAACGGCAAGTCAAAGGCACGACTCACGCCGGGCGCAAGGCGACCGTCGACCAAATGCGGCTCGTCTGAGCTCGCCAATCCGGAATAATTTCCGTAGAGCCTGCTGAGCGTGTAGTTAGCGTTGAAATACCAGTTGTTCGACAAACGCTTGTCGAATACGACTTCAAAGCCGTCGTAGCGACGTTGCGGACGTGTCGACCTGGTATAACCCAGAGCCGTCAGCGTTTCCAGATGGAGGCCTGCACCAGGATTGCCGATGACGTAGGCTTCGCTACCGGCCGCATTGATGACACCTGCGTCTTCAACAGCTTCATCAACATTCTTATAGGTGTAGCGGACGCGGAGCACGTAGTCCTGGCTTATCTGACGTTCGCCACCAACTGTAAACTCCGTCTGGCGGAAAGGCTTAAGATTAGGATCCACCGCTCCATTAAGAAAAGCCGAGGCGCCCGGCTCGTTCGCGTTTACACGCAAGTTCTTTTGACAACGGCTGCGAACACCCGTAGTGATGAAACCTGTCGTAGGACAAACGCTCGGGCCAGTGAACCCACCAACGATGTTTCCGATGTTGAATCCGGTGGACGTATCGCCGGGGAAAATTTCGAAATAGTCTTCGAGGAAAATATCTCCTCCGAACAAACCACGCGGGAGTGCGAATTTCACGCGGTCGAAGAACCGGCCATAGCTAGCGAAAATTTTAGACCTTCCATCGCCGGAGAGATCGTAAGCAAATCCTAGTCTCGGAGCGATCTTGTCGCCCCAACCAAAATTGACCGCACTTGGGAATGCGTTAAAGGAAGGCAGATCCTCTTTTTCAATTCGCACACCGAGATTCAAGGTTAAGCGGCTGGTCGGCTGCCATTTGTCTTGAATGAAAAGGCCCTGACTTAGATTCGATCCCGAGCCGTTGGTTCCGGTTCGCCGGAAAGAACCTGAGCCGACTGCTCCGGGTGTCGAAGTGACGTTGCCACCGATCAAGGTGGTGATGGAAGTTCCATAGTTGTAGGAGATTCTACCCACGGTTGAATTCCCCGACTGCACATCGTTGAAAATCGTGAACCGCTGATAGCCGCCTCTTAATTCGTGCTGTCCGCCGGCGTTGAAGATGTAGGCGGCTGAAAACTCGTAAGACTGTCTGACAGAAACATCTTTCCTGGTAATGGTGTTCGCGCCTGTCGTGACGCAAGGGAAGGCCGCGCTTGGTGTGCCGCAACTAAAAATCTGAACCGTCTCGGGAACGAAATAGTTGCCGTTTTTCTC
>JANNON010000910.1:0-2156 GCA_031399105.1 Blastocatellia bacterium
ATCTAGAATCGCGGCATTCAACGTTCTGGCGGACGGGGCCGTCCGCGCTCCCAGGGATAAGCGGACGCGATCCTGCCGAGACGGCTGGCAACCTAATAGAAAGCCGTTTCCGATGATCGCTTAGGTTCTTTCGCGAAGAAAAAAGCCCCGACTGAGCGCGACAATTAGTCTCAGGAGAGTCAGTACCGTAACGCGGTAGCGTCGGGTCAACGATTCGTCACCACTCATCATTGTCTGTTATCCACCGTTGACCCGACGCTACCGCGTTACGGTACTGACTTCATGCCCCGTGAACACCGCATGTGATTTTGAATCAGAAGAGCGGGGACAGGGTCCGCCTTCCTAACAGTGAGACTGCCTAGCTTGACCGAGTAGTGCTTAGCTTAACGAGTGTTACTCAAAGAAATTAATCACGGAACTATTTTGCTGATAGCGCGTTGAAGAACAATGGATAAGTCGCCAACGACTGCGCGCGATACTGCGGACGAAAGCCGAAGAGAATTATCCGACCCTGGCCCATCTTTACTTCTACCAGCGCAGCCTTGCCCTTAATACGATCGCCGCCGAGCAGCCATCCTGATAATAACGGCTCTTTGTTGAGGGGATACCAACCAATAATTCGTACTTGTGAAGCATCGGTATTCTCAAGAACTTCAAATATCGGCGAGTCTTCGGCCCAGGCGATTGTCTCCTTCGGCATGTTTTTGGCAATTGGGTGGGTCGTATCCAGTTCCAGCCGCAGGATCGAACCGGGCACGTAGAAATCCGTTCGCGGAACTCCGGCAACTACGTTCTTTATCGGCAGCTTGAATTGTTCGATCGCGAACTCGGAAGCGCGGTTGAGAAAGACGAGCGTCCCGCCTTGTTCGACAAATTCTCCAAGGGCTTTGACACCTTCCTGGCCCAGGCCACCGGTAAATTCGTCCGGCATCGTTCCCTTCGCGTAACCGTTGAGAAGAATGCGCGCCGGTTGATCCGGAATTACGATGGCACGAAAACTTTTTAGTCTCCCTGCTCTCACCATGCTGTCGTCGATCCCTATGGTCGCGTCATTGCCGCGAGCTTTCATCTCGTCATTAAAAACCCAGCGAGTCCAGCCTTCATCCATCGATGACACATGTGAACGATAGATCCCTATAGCTTGTAGAGGTACACGAGCAATTGCTGGCAGTGCAGTAGAGAAAGATTCACCGGCTGCTGGAGATGGATACTTAAAAGGAATAGTTACAGGGTTCACCTCGACCCCCATCAACAAGGGCAGCGTGTGCGCTGTCACGTCGTATGGTGGTATTGGATGACCGGCCGCATTTCGCAGGTTCGGATATTGCTGAGATTCCAACAGTGCTTTTGCGAAGCGCCCATAAGGTTGGTCTAAACGAACGATGCGTGAACCGGCAGGGTACGTGATTCCATTAGTGGCAAATGATTTGTGCTCGCGAGCCCAATCAAGCTCAACATCAGCGGCCATCAGAAGATTAAGTAACTTTGTGCTGCTTACGAGGTTTGCTGACGGCTTGATAACAAAGCCGAATAATTCGCCATTCCGTCGGGGCCGCACAGCTTCCTTTCCAATCTCATAAAACCTGCTCAACCACTGCTTCCGATTCTCAGACGCATGCCGCAACAAAGTAAACGCTGCGGTCGTCATGTAGTTCGTGATGTCAACCAGTCGCCACTCGCCGCCTTTCCACACTGGCCCAAACTTTTCCGACTCCTTCTGCGGATTGTAACCCTCGCGTGAGCGCAGTTGTTCGAACTTGATCGTGATTGGCGATGCGATCTTCGCCGAAGCTGTTTCCGACAAGATGCGAACGCCGCCGTGGTAGTGCGAATAAGCACGAGCCGGTGTCCACGCGTCGTAAGTTGAATTCGTAGTGATGCCCTGAAAACCTTTTGACCGCAGCTCGCGCGCCATCCAATTTCCCAGCTCGGTGTAGCCTTCGACAATCTGCTTCGGCACATTCGGTTCGACCGGCGCCATGTAGGGCGGCAGGAACAGACGTGAACCGAACTCACCTTGTTGATGGATGTCGTGGACGATCTGCGGACGCCAGACGTTATGAATCTTATCGACCGTGATCTGCGTCTCTACCTGCGTGAACATGTACCAGTCGCGATTGTTATCGTGGCCCACGTACTTGTGATAGAGCTCCGGC
>JANNON010000026.1:0-4006 GCA_031399105.1 Blastocatellia bacterium
GTTTCGCTGTAGAGCGAGTGGACCGGTAACCCTGTTTCTCGATCAATCCCGTGCTCGGTTTCGATCATGTTGTCCTGCACGTCACCGCGAATTCCGTGTTGCGGACCGAACAACGCGACGAGTTTCACCTCAGACGCCCGATGAAAGAGATCGGCTACATGCCGAAATCCGTGATCGACTGAGGCCTGGTTACAGATGAGTCCTAGTCGGGAGTCGCCAAGCCATCGGGTGGGCTCTTCAAGTAATCTCTCAACACCAAGTTTGATTGCTACCTTCTGTGATGTCATTTGGTAGTTAAAGTTATCCCTGAGCTAACCACACAAAACCGAACCGCCATTGACGTTCAGAACTTCTCCGGTGATGTGACGCGCCCAGTCACTACAGAGGAAAACTGTTGGGAGCGCGATCTCGTCCGCAGTTGCAATGCCCAAAGGAATCGTCCGCGCAATGCGGGCGCGCTGTTCCGGATTTGCGAACACACCGTCATTAAGCTCCGTATCGACCCAACCCGGGGCGACACAGTTTACTGTGATTCCGGATGATGCCAGTTCCGACGCGAGCGATTTGGTAAACGAGATCTGTCCGCCTTTAGAAGCGGCATAGTTTGAAACGTTTGCTTCGCCACGCTGTCCTGCGGTTGAACTGACGATCACGATTCTCCCAAACTGTTGTTCTTTCATGATTGGTACCGCGGCTCGGCAAACTGCCCATGTGCCTTTCAAATTCACGTCGATAGTGCGGTCCCACAACTCTTCAGAAATTTCTTCAACAGCCATTCCCTGCCAGATGCCGGCGTTACAAACGAGAATATCTAACCGCTTGAAACGTTCCGTTGCTTCAAGAACCAGCCGGCGAGCGTCATCCACACGCGATACATCGGCTTTAATCGCAGCCGCTTCATTGCCAGACCCACGAACTTCTGAAACTACCTTTTCAGCTGCTGCGGAATCGCTGACGTAGTTGACGACGACACTGGCGCCAAATTCTGCGAGACGGAGCGCAATAGCTCGGCCAATTCCTCTCGAACCGCCGGTGATCAATGCCACGCGCCCTTTCAAATCCAGGGTGTCAGTTTGCAAGTCAATTCCCTTCCCGATACATCGTCTATTTTGATGCTACTGGGTGACATGAGGTCAGTACCACCATGCGTTAGAGACCGTGTGAAAACTAAAACGGAGTGGCATGAGAGGTCAGTACCGTAACGCAGGAGCGTCGGGTCCGGCTCACCACATCTCAACTCCTGGTGATTTTAGAATCGCTCAGTAAACACCCATCGACCCGTAGATTCGTGGTTGGGATCGTAGACCCGACGCTACTGCGTTGCGGTACTGACTTCATGCCACTCCGTTCACCCGCATGATGGGTACTGACCCATGTCACCTGGTTGAACTAACCTTAACCAACAACTCCCTCTACCTCTAGCTATGTGACTCAGCCGCATACTTTTCGGCCGAGCGCTCTGAGTACTTCCGAGCCTCGTTGATGAACCGACCAAACAACGACTGCGACAAAGGATCATTCTCCCAACCCAATTCAGGATGCCATTGGACAGCGAGCGCAAAACGATCTGGGCGGCTGTCTTCTACCCCCTCTACCAAACCATCTGCGGTCCATGCAGTGGCGATGAGATTGTCGCCAATCGTTTCGATTGCCTGGTGATGATGGCTGTTTACAACAGCGGTATCAGAATTGGAGAGGGCCCTCAAGAGACTTCCCTCCGAGAACTTGACGCGATGCGAGGGCCGATCGCGTGGCGTACCCTGTTCGTGCTTTATCGCGTTGGGAAGCTGCGCCTCAATGTCTTGAATCAGCGTACCGTTCCGAGAAACGTTGAGCACCTGCATACCAAAACAGATCCCGAAGAGCGGAATCGCACGCGCCTCAATTTCACCAAGGACGATCAAGTCCGTGTCGTCCTTGACTGGTTGCACAAAGCCCAACCTCTGATGTGGCTCCTGACCGTAGCGCAGAGGGTCAACATCCGAATCGCTTCCTGGAAGCAGGACGCCATGAAGATCGTCAAGAACAGTATTCAGATAGTCGTGGTTGGGAATGAGACTGATGTGAAGCGGAATGCCACCTGCAGCTTCGACGGCTTCGCTGTAGTGCCGCCCCAAATAAAAGCGGTCGGTCTCGGTTTCAAGTCGCATCGTGATGCCGATGCGCGGTCGGTAATCTTTCATCGGTTTGTCGCAGCAGCTTCACTAATCTAACAGCACACGTGCATTGTGCAAAGTTGAGGCAGGAAGTGACGAGTGAAAAGTAACAAAGTGACGAGTGACACGTCAGGCCTACGGCTTCGATGATTCTGTTATTGAGTCGGAGGATGACACGTCCGATGGTCTGCTCTTTACTCGTCACTTGTTACTCATCACTTGTCATCCGTCACTCGTCACCTATCCCTACTGAGATCTCAAATCTGATAATCATCGAGTCCTTCCGGAGGATGCAGTTTGAGTTCTGTAAATGAATGCGGCGTAAAGTCATGAGGTCGGTACCACCTCGCGGTAGCGGGTGGAACGCACCAACGCGTTTCTTCGGGTTTTATGCTCGATTCAACACAACACTCCACCCGCTACCGCAGAGGTGTTACTGACCTCATGACACCCGACCGAACCGCGAACAGGCAAACTACATTACTACCACTTATTCCACCTGCCTTGACTTGCCTTCAACCGAATTCCTATAGTGCTCTTTGCTGAAAATGCGAAAACAATCAACGATCGTTCGCAGCACAACGGTGCTTCTCGTGCGCAAAGACGGACATGTGGCGCTGGCTGGTGACGGCCAGGTGTCGATGGGTGAAACCATCATGAAGGCGACCGCCAAAAAAGTGCGCCGCCTTTACAACGATTCGATCCTGGCCGGCTTTGCGGGCGCCACTGCCGATGCTTTCTCGCTATTGACGCGCTTTGAAAGCAAGCTGGAGCAGTATCACGGGAATCTCGAACGCGCGTCGATTGAACTCAGCAAAGATTGGCGCACCGATAAAGCCCTGCGACATCTGGAAGCGTTGCTCGTAGTCACCGACAGCAAGAGTTCATTTCTCTTGTCGGGCAACGGCGACGTGATCACACCGGACGATGGCGTTATCGCTATCGGGTCCG
The DNA here is from genome assembly GCA_031399105.1 of Blastocatellia bacterium. Taxonomy (GTDB): domain Bacteria; phylum Acidobacteriota; class Blastocatellia; order Pyrinomonadales; family Pyrinomonadaceae; genus PSRF01. The sequence goes on from JANNON010000026.1 coordinate 3,108, forward strand.
GTGGTTCGTATGCCCTGGCTGCCGCGCGGGCATTACTTAAACACACTGAAATGTCGGCGCGCGATATCGCCATCGAAGCACTAAGCATTGCAGGGGAAATCTGCATTTATTCTAACCAGAATATTATCGTGGAAGAGTTGTAAATCCGCCCTTCTTTCGCGGCAATTAACATATTCGGAAGTTGGAGAAATGGTTATTTATTTGGCCGGAGAAGTTGACGAAGAGATGCGGCTTGACGAGATGACTCCCCGTCAAATCGTCACCGAGTTGGACAAGCATGTGGTGGGCCAACGGAATGCCAAGCGGGCCGTCGCCGTCGCGTTACGTAATCGGATCCGCAGGCAAAAACTGCCGCCCGAGATGGCCGTCGATGTAATGCCGAAGAACATCATCATGATTGGCTCTACCGGAATTGGTAAGACCGAAATCGCTCGTCGGCTCGCCCGCATGTCCAACTCACCGTTCCTCAAAGTTGAGGCTTCGAAGTTTACCGAGGTTGGCTACGTAGGCCGCGACGTCGAAAGCATGATTCGCGATCTCACCGAGATCGCGGTGGACATGACTCGGCAGGAAAAGATCGAAGAGATTGCCGAGAAAGCGGAACTCAATGTCGAGGAGCGAATCCTGGATCTGTTGTTGCCGCCGCCGCGTTCGTCGTCAAGCTTCTACGACTTTGATTCCACGACCGCAGAAGAAATTGTCGAGGAGACTGATCAGCCAAAGACCGACGAGCAGTTTCAGCGCACGCGTGAAAAGCTTCGCACCCAACTTCGCAGCGGCAAGCTCGATAACCGGTTGTTGGAAATCGACGTGCGCGAAAAGAATTTTCCGGTAATTGAAGTGGCTGGTCCGCAAGGCGTTGAGGAGATGGGCATCAACATGAAAGACATGTTGGGCAA
>JANNON010000040.1:0-2920 GCA_031399105.1 Blastocatellia bacterium
CTGCGCCGGCGTCTCAAACCCGCGCGGAAAAGCTCGGATGATCGCCTGCTTAGCAAAGTCGACCTCTTTTTGCGTGATCGGAATATCGCCACGAATGCCGCGCAGTTCCTTCATAAACTCCGCGACCGATTCCTTCGTCACATTCGTGAACACGCCCGCCGATGCCGTGAATGGCCCACGACCGCGCCGGTAAGTGAACGCTGTGCGAGCGCCGTAGCTGTAGCCTTTGTCCTCGCGCAAATTCAGATTCACGCGCGAAACAAACTGACCTCCCAGCATGCTGTTGAGTACAAGCAATGGGAAATAGTCTGGGGTGGAACGCGCAGCGCCGATCTGTCCAATGTTGATTACGGACTGTGCGGAACCTGGCCGGTCAACAATGTAAAGGCCCACACGTTCTCGCGGGGCTGGCTCTGGTATCTCAATCTTTGGAACGTCTCCCGCTTTCCATTCTGAAAACGCCTTCTCTAGTTTTGGCAGCAAGGCGTCCGCCGTCACCGCGCCGACTACAATTAGCGTCGCGTTGTTGGGCCTGTAAAACTTGTCATAGAACATTCGCACGTCGGCTTCGCCCATCTCTGCAAGCGACTTCTCATCGCCAGACGCCGGATGTCCATAAGGATGATTCGGGCCATAAAGAATGGACGGGTACACGACGTTGGCAACGGCGTTCGCATTGTCTCGCTGCTGCCTGACCGCCGCTCGGCGTCTGGATAGCAACCGCTTCATCTCGTCTGCTTTGAACGCCGGATTCGTGATCACGTCTGCGTAGAGATCGAGTGCCTGATCAAAGTGTCTGGTGAGCGTTAGCACGCCAGCAGAACTCGAATCCCAAGTGCTGTTTACATTGAGCTGCGCCCCGATCGCATTGAACGCGTCTGAAAGTTCGAGCGCGCTTCTGGTTTTGGTTCCTTCGTCCAACAGATCAGCGGTTAGACTGGCCAGTCCCGCGCGTTCCGCACCGTCCGAGGCCGCACCGGCTTTGATCACCAGATTCATATTCACGACCGGCAACTCATGGTGTTCAACGATGACGACGGCGAGTCCGTTGGACAATTTTCGATGTTGAATCTGCGGCAAGCGTAGTTGCGGATCCGGCTTCGCGGCCGGCAGCTTCCATTTGACGCTGTCATCTCCGGCACGCTTCTTTGTGGCAGTCATCTCGCCGTCAGGATCCGTGGGCTGTTGTTGTGCTTGCTGCGGCGGATTTGTCCCACGTCCGGCGCCGCGCGGTGCCGATTCATCACGCGGGCGCGGCGTTACCTTCGCGATCAGACGCGCCTCAGTCAGATAGGTATTGGCCACGCGCTTTACATCTTCGACAGTGACTCGCCGATAGCGTTCAAGATCCTGCTGCACATAGTTTGGCTGGCCGACAAAGGTTGCATACATGTTCAGGCGATCATTTTTTCCGCCGCCGCCGCCAACTGTTTGCATCCCGAAAATAAAAGCAGCCTCGCGCGCGTTGTAGGCACGCTCAATCTCCTCGCTGGTTGGACCGTCCGTTTTGATTCGCTTGATCTCTTCGTTCACGACCGTTTCAAGCTCCGCGAGGTTCTTGTCCGGTCTTCCGGTCACCTGGATCTGGAACTGGCCCGCGATCTCCTGTGAATTATTGGAAGCGGAAACGTCCTGCGCAATTTGGCGGTCGTAAACCAGCGTCTTGTATAGCCGCGAACTCTTGCCTGAACCAAGCACATAAGCCAGCACGTCCGTCGCCGGCTCATCAACAGTAAAGTGCGGATGCGATGGCCAGACCAGGTAAAGCCTTGGCAGCGTCACGCGGTCCTGCATCTCGATGTATTTCGTTTCCGTGAGTTTCGGTTGCGGCGCTTTGGGTCTTTCGATCTCCGGGCCACTCGCTATTGGACCGAAATACTTTTCGACGAGTCGACGAGCTTCCGCAGAATCGAAGTCGCCGGCGATGGCCAGACTAGCGTTGCGTGGTGTGTAGTATGTGCGAAAGAAGCCTTTGATGTCGTCGAGTGAAGCCGCCGAAAGATCGTCGAGCGAGCCAATCGTCAGCCAGTGATATGGATGCGATGGTGGATACATTGTCTCGGCAATGCGCGCGCCCACCAGCCCATAAGGTTGGTTATCGTAGTTTTGTCGCTTCTCGTTCTTTACAACTTCGCGTTGGTTTGCGAGTTTGGCTTCGTTTAGTACTTCGAGCAGCCCGCTCATGCGATCGGCTTCCATGAAAAGGGCGAGTTCGAGGAAATTGGACGGCACCACTTCCCAATAATTGGTCCGGTCACGATTGGTGGATCCGTTCAAGGTTCCGCCTGCTTCCTGCAGCGGCCGGAAGAAATCGTCGTCGTAACTCTTCGATCCCTGAAACATCATGTGCTCAAACAGGTGGGCGTAACCCGTCTTGCCGGGCACTTCGTTCTTTGAACCCACGTGATACCAGAGGTTCACGCCGACGATGGGCGTGGAATGATCTTCATGAAAGATCACGCGCAAACCATTTTTGAGTTTGAACTCAGTAACCTTCAACGCCGGTAGCGTCCCTGCTTTAGCGGCTCCAGGTTGCGCAACTTTCGAACTCGACGCTTCCGACTTCTGCGCCATCACGCTGAACGGCGTGAACGTCGCTAACATCGCGAACATGGCTACGAGCGAAATGTAAACTTGAGTTTTCCTCATCGTGGCTCCTTTAGTCTGCGACAGAGCACAGCGGACGCGTCCGCACAGAAATCGCGACTAGCTAACTTTTGAATTGGTCATCAACGGTAGATTGCGGAGGAGCATTCTAACGCGCGAGGAAGTCTGATGTCGATTTAGGATGGCTTTGCACAAGAACTAGATACTCAACATAAATCTGCGGGTGAAGCCTTGGACAGGCGCAAAGCAATCAGAACCGCGGCGCGCAGCGACCGGGCCGACGCGTAAAATTCAACTGGTTTTGAAAGAGATC
>JANNON010000067.1:0-2018 GCA_031399105.1 Blastocatellia bacterium
TACGCTGGCTGGGCCGACGCGGAGCTCTTTCAGTGGGGCAATAGCCTTGCCGAGGTTAAGGAGAGATTCGCGCGCAGCAAGGCGGCGCTGCAAAAGGCAACTGAGCTGGATGAGTCGCTAGCTGCGCCGCACGCGACTCTCGGACTCCTGGCGATGAACGTTGATTGGGACTGGGCTGAAGCGGAACGCCATTACCGCAAGGCGATCGAATTAGATCCGAATTATGCAACGGCGCATCACTGGTACGGCGAGTTTCTGACTTTTATGGGACGTTTTGACGAGGGGCTGGCAGAAATGAAGCGGGCCCAGGAACTAGATCCTTTGTCGCTAATAATTAGTACCGATCTGGCCAAGATCCATTTCATGCGGCGGGACTTCGCTGCTGCTGTCGAGCAGGCGAAGAAAACACTCGAACTGGATCCAAACTTTACCATGGCACACGTTTGGCTTGGATTCGCCTATTCGCTCCAGGGAAGACATGCCGAAGCCATTGCTGAGTTGGAAAACACCAGAGGCCTACCGCCGTTATGGACAACCTCTTATTTGGGATATGCCCAGGCCCGAGCGGGACAACGCGAGGCTGCTGTTGCGGCTTTGAAGAAGTTGGAATCGATGTCGAAAGAAACCTACGTTCCGGCGTTGAGTTTGGTGCTGGTGTACGTCGGTCTGGATGATAAAGACAAAGTGTTTCAGCTCTACGACCGGGTTTTTGCAGAGCGTACCGTGAGTGTTATTGATCTGAATGTAAGCCCCGGCTATGACGCCCTTCGTTCAGACCCGCGGTTTGCAGAGCTGCTGCGCCGGGCGAGGCTTCAGTAGATAAACTCCTTCACCGCTTTGCACAAAACTAAAAACGCAACGGTAAATCTGCGGCGTGAAGTTTTGGACAGACGCAAAGCAATCAGAACCGCGGAGCACAGCGACCGGGCCGATGCGAAAAATTCAACCTGGTGAATTCGTGCTTCTTCCGAATCGGCCCGGTCGCTGCGCTCCGCGGTTCTGATTGCTTCTGTTCGCCCTGCCGTCACGTTTGTGCAAAGTTCCCTTTCACAGTAGCTCTCCGCTCGTCCATCCTGGTCCACATCGCGTATCGCTTCGGGCGACTTAGCAACCTTCCTTGTAGCCTCAGGGCGACAACAGCGAATTACTGACGAAAGCTTTCATAAAAATCGTTTCGAGCCGCGAGAGCACCGGCGCCTCACAGTGGTCGCGTCAACCAGCGGCGACAAACCTTCAGCCGCTGACTTCGATATTCCCCCAAAAACAGGAGTTTCCAGTTGAACGATCGGTGGCACGGGCCTTGTAAAGGTCATTGTCGTTCGCGAGGCACCATGCATCGCAGTTCAAGGTAAGACGCAGAGAACGATTATGAAAAAAGTAACCACCAAAGAGTTCTTCTCGTTAGCAGGAATCGTGATCGTCAGTCCCGTGCTTGCTCTGGCAATTCTTATCAGTGCGCGCACGGCGGCCGTAGTCGAAAGCGATGTGTCGCTGCTGGGGTTGGCTCTCTGTGGTGCTGTTATCAGTGGGATCACTGGTTTCGGCCGCCGAACGGCAAAAGCGCAATCCGGTTTTTGTCCGCCCAGCAGCTCGCGCCAGCCTTGCGCTAATCAATCCTGACTCTTACCAGCGGTCGCTGATCGCTTGTAGCAATCCGCATTCAAGTTACTCAACGACATAAACCCAACCACTTAAGGAGCAACGACAATGATTAAGAGATTCTTCCGCGATGAAACCGGTCTTGAGCTTTCAGAATACGCAGTAGCAGCGGCTTTGATCGCGCTCGCAACCGTAGCGGCCTTCCAGCTGCTGGGCACCAACATCACCGGCAAAATCACCACGCTTGCCAACACTGTGAAGTAGTCACCGAAGTCTCAATGCGCCGCTGAATTGCGGTGCATGCACCGTTCGCAAAACGTGAACCAACTTCAGAGGAGAGTCGAAATGTTGATGAAATTCCTGCGTGATGAAACAGGGCTCGAGTTGTCTGAGTACGCTGTTGCCGCGGCGCTGATTGC
>JANNON010000129.1:0-8407 GCA_031399105.1 Blastocatellia bacterium
CCCCCCCCCCCCCCCGCTACGGTACTGACTTCATCATCACAGCATTGCGAGTTGGCACACAGTAGGACAATAGAAGATGTTGTAGTGAACCCCACCAGAAAACCCCGGCAGTCGAGAAAACTGCCGGGGTTTCGTTATTAGCTCGGAAGGGTTTGTTGATCGAATCTTAGGCAGTTAGCTCGGTCGCTCTCCTGCGCTTCGACGCGCGGTAAAGACTGACACCATCCTTCGCCAGCTTTAAGATCGGACGACGATTCTGAGCAATCAGTTTCACCCACGACCGTTTATTCATCTGGGGAAAATAGATACCGCGGAAAAACATGCGCATCACAAAGTGAATCATTCGATCGTCATAACGCTGGTCGCTAAGAATATCGACCATGCGCTCGTTATTCTCAGGACTATACGAAAGGCTCCAGGCCTTATCGAGTTCAATCTGCGCCTCTGGAATCGTCATTTTTAGAGGCGTGTGCGCCATCTTGTTGTGCGCGAATTGAATCCAGTGCTTCGGTCGCGTCAGCCGGCCTTCTGCGCCCAGACGCTTATAGAGCGGCGTGCCGGGCAACGGAACCAACGGACTAAACACCGGCATTACCGGCGGCCAGGAAGCAATCTGTTCCAGCGTTCGTTCTGCCACACCTGGTGTGTCGTTGTCCAAGCCAAAGATGAAGGAAGTGATGCAGTAGATATTTCTCTTTGCGAGTCGATTAAGGACCGCCGCATACTCACCGGGTTTATTGAAGCTCTTATTCACATCAGCGAGGTTAGCGGGATCTATCGACTCCATGCCGATAAACACCCATCGTCCGCCTGAGTCGGCAATTAGATCGACCAGTTCTTCATCGCGCAAAAGATTAGCGCTGATCTGAGCGATCCATGGCAACTGCGCTTTGGCCGCAATGATGGCTCTCAGCAACGACTTGGTGCGTTTGATGTTGATCGCGAAATTATCGTCAATGAAGAAGATCGTGATTTGACGGCGATCCTCTTCGGATCGCTTCTTCAGTAACAGCAACTCATCGACGACACTTTGATCTGAGCGAAAGCGAATCGAGTCGCCAAAGAATCCCGTGACCGTGCAGAACTCGCATCCATAAGGACAGCCGCGGCCTGATTCGACCGGAATCGTATTGAAGAATTTCCATCCGAATCCGTGACGCTCAGTTAACGGTCGCAAAAACTTGGGGATCAGATTGAACTGGTCGAGGTCGATAGTGTCCCAGGGAATAACCGGATACGGCTGCAAGGCAGGTTTCCGTTCTTTTCCGGCATCATCGACAGGCTCGTAGATCTCTTTTAGCTGGCCCTTCGCCGCGTCCTCGAGTATTAGCGGCCAGGTTTCGTCAGCTTCTCCCAATGCCACTGCATCGGCGTGTTTCGGCCCGCCATCTGTTCCGAGCGCCTCCGCGGGGAGTTCTGTCACATGTGGTCCACCCATCACGACGGGCACACCAATCGCGCGAATCGCGTCGGCGACGCGGTAAGCCTTGGCAACCATGCGCGTCATTGCACCGATGCCAACGAGATCTATCTTCTCGTCGCGCACATACTGAACAAGCTCGCCTTCGCTCAATGGCTTGGCATTGCCATCGATTAGGAGTACTTGATGTTCTGGGGGAGTAAGTGATCGAAGTAAAAACATCCAGAGGTGCGGCATAAAATTACGCGTTACGCCGTTATCAGGATTGTAGAGTAAAATTCTCATCCGCTCTCCCCCGTCGAGTAGCAGCAAACTTGTTTAGGTTTCGATTGTGAAAATTAGCAACAGAGGACTAAAAACGTGTTTCTGAACGAGCCATGTCGCGGATTGCAAGCGACACTATAGCACTAATCCAATACGTACACTATCGCACATAGTCCTTCGCCACGATTACGTGACATCATGTTTCCTCTGGGCTTTATGGGAGCCTTACACCGAATCGGGTGCTTTAGCCCCTGGAGCTTCGGAACCGGGTTCGTAGCGTTCGAACAGCAAATGATGACGATCTAACACCTGTCGATGCCCTTCTTAGAAGCAATAAAACTCGCACTCTCGTCGATACTTTCGCATAAGTTGCGATCCTTTTTGACGCTCCTTGGAGTCATCTTCGGCGTCGCGACCGTGATCGTGGTTGTCTCCTTAATTGAAGGTTTCAACGCTTACGTCGATGAGAAGATTGCAAACATCGGGACGAATGCTTTCTCTGTCAGTAAGTATTCAATCGATGATTTCTCCAGTGTGGCAGCTCTTAACGCAGCGCGTCGGAGAAACAAGGATGTGACGCTTGACGATGCCGCGGCTCTCACTGCGCGCGGGGGTGCCATTCAAGCGGTGGGCGCCAAAGAAGACGCTGCCGGAGATGTAAAGTTCGGGTCGACTAATCTGCTTCGCATCCACATCAGCGCGACCACTTCGAACATCGCCGAGATCGAGAAGATCGAAGTAAGTGAGGGTCGCTACTTCGGTACGCCGGACGAGGACACCCGGCGTTACGTCACGTTTATCGGGGCAGACGTGGCGGACAAACTTTTTCCCAGCGCGAACGCACTGGGCCAGACGATTCGTATCGATGGTCGTCCTTTCGAAGTCATTGGCGTCGGCAAGGCAAAGGGATCAGTCTTCGGGCAACCGCAAGATATGTATGTGTCAATGCCGCTTTCTACTTTTCTCGGCATCTATGGCTCGCGTCGTTCGCTCAACCTGAGCGTGACCTCGATCAATCAGGAGAGCTATCAGGATGCCGTTGACGAGGCTCGAGTAGTGATGCGCACGAGGCGAAAGCTGTCACCCAATGAGTCGGACAACTTCGGGATTATCACTCCCAGTGCGATCAACGAGTTACGCGACAAGATCTTCGGAACGATTCAAACCGCGGCAGTAGGAATCACTTCCATCTCGCTCGTAGTGGGCGGTATCGTGATCATGAATATCATGCTGGTCAGTGTCACTGAGCGGACGAAAGAGATTGGGATTCGCAAAAGCATCGGCGCGCGGCGAACAGACATTCTGAAACAGTTCCTCGCCGAATCGACGATGTTATCGCTGGTGGGCGGCGGCATTGGCATTTCGATCGCTTACCTGCTCGCGAAGCTGGTGGCCGTTTTAACTCCAGTGCCAACTGCCTTGCCGCTGCTCGCGGTGACGATTGCGTTGGGTGTTTCAGCAAGCGTGGGATTGATCTCCGGCGTCTACCCCGCGTGGAAGGCAGCCGGGTTGGATCCGATTGAGGCGCTGCGAGCAGATTGAATGTTCGATCGAATCACTAAGAGAGCCAAAAGCCAGCCACAGATTACGCAGATTTCACAGTAAGAATTAATTGAGACAGAACTCTGCACACGACTTTTGCTTTTTTTGAATCAGTGTAATCTGCGTAATCTGTGGATCGCGTTTTTCGTCTATGCCGGATCGACACGAGAACTATGAAATTGTTTGAGGGCAGCCTTTACGAGAACGTCAGAATGGGACTCGATACGCTGTGGCAACACAAGCTGCGGTCGCTGCTGACGATTCTCGGCGTGGTAATCGGAACTATGACGGTCATCGTCATCGCCGCATTTGTTTCCGGCATAGATGCGCGTGTGTCCAAAGAGATCGAATCGTTCGGCACTAACTCGATCTATATCTATCGTTTTGATCCCGGGTTTAATTTCAATCCATCGCAGGAAGAACGAATGCGAAAGCCGCTGAGCTATGAGGACACGCTGGCGATCCAAAACGACTGCCCTTCAATTCTCTATGCCGCGGCGTTTATGTCGCCGGTGGATTTTTTTGGTGGTCCGTTCGCACAGAGAGTGAACGTGCGTTATCGCGATATTGAGATGACTAATGCGGCGGTCCAGGGCGCGTCACCCTCTTACTTCAAAATGGGAGTCACCACGATTGGCGAAGGCCGCTACTTTACTGATGAAGAGAACGCGCGCCACGCAAACGTGTTGGTGATCGGGAACGACGTAGCCAACACGCTGTTTCCATTCAGCAATGCGCTGAATAACGATGTCACGATAAATGGACGCGCTTATCGGGTCGTTGGAGTGCTGGCGGAAAGAGACGTTTTTCTAGTCGGAGCTGAAGATCCCAACAACGAAAACAAAGCGGTGTACCTGCCGTATCTGACCCTGCGAAAACTCTACCCGGATGTAAACGACAACTTTGTGATGGCCCAGGCGCGGCCCGGTCAGATGCAAGCGGCGGTGGAGGAGGTACGCGACCTCTTGCGACGACGGCGCAAGGTTGCTTTTGGAGCGGCAGACAACTTTGGCATTTCGACTTCGGAACAGATCCTTACTCAGTTTGCCGCGATCACTGGAGGCGTCTTTGCCCTAATGGTCGCGATTTCGAGTGTCGGTCTTTTGATCGGCGGGATCGGGGTTATGAACATCATGCTGGTGTCCGTCACCGAACGCACCAAAGAGATTGGGGTTAGAAAGGCTATCGGCGCGCGGCGCCGAGATATTGTGCTGCAGTTTCTGATTGAAGCTGCCACGCTCACAGGGCTCGGCGGCATACTGGGCATCGTTGTGGGATCGCTTATTGCGCTCGCGATTCAGACGGTCATGCCGACGTACATTCCGCTTTGGTCACCAGTGGTTGGGTTTGTCGTTTCGGTGGGATTAGGCGTGCTGTTTGGGTTGTGGCCAGCGTGGAAAGCAGCGCGACTGAACCCGATCGAAGCGTTGAGGTATGAATGAAGGTCGAAATGAGATCTGAAAACCATCCACAGATTTCACACATTTCACAGATTGAATTAGATTGAATAGTGAATAAGCTTTATGGTTGGTACTTTGAGCTTGGTACTTCTAGCTCTTAGAGTTTCGAGTAATTCGCCTGAACAAGAAACTAAGAACAAAGCACAAAGCTCTTCCCCTAATCTGTGTCATCAGTGAAATCAGTGGATAGTTTTCAGATCTCGGGTCCACTCAAACCCGGCACGAGCATCCGCGTCAACAATTCTGGATTTCTGACCTTCTGATCAAACATCCATTCATCCGCTGCGGCGATCATCTCGCTTCCACGCTCACCGCCCATCGCTGAACCCAACGTCCGCCGCGTCGCCGCCGCATAAAGATGCATATCAGCGAGTTCAAACTTTTCGAGCGCTTCCGAAAGATAAGCAATGGACGACGACCTCTCGTTTCGCTGATGAGCAATCGCGCCGCGAATGATGCTGACGAAAGGATCCGACCAGGCCATATTTTCCCTGGCTATTCGTCGAGCCATCGCTGCTGCAATCTTGAGCCGGTTCGGATTACGTTCTGCGCTGGCCAACGCAGTCCGCGCGCGCAAGTAACTCGCATCGATCCGTAGAATCTGATTGCGCATCAGCATCGATTGCTCGAGCGCCTTCCACTGACCCTGCATGTGTTTCCAGGCTACATCCGCATCGCCCGTGTAAAGCTCGATTTGAACGAGCGCGGTCAGCGAGCTGTAGTGCTGCAAGTGAAATCCTTCATGCGACCAATCGGTTAGGGCTTCTATGATCTCGGCTCGCGCCCTATCCGGATTATCGCCTGCCAGCCAAATCAGATTCATGCGCGTACGAAGATCTGTCGCCGCGAACAGATTTCCCTGAGCGAGGGCAGCGGCCTGCAAAATCGGGAGGCGTCGCGAGATCTCGCGCAGTTGGCCGAGATATAGCAGCGAACTCAACCAAAACCGTTGCGCAATTGTTACTTCCCACGTAACCCCAGTACAACGATCGCGAAGGACCTCCGCAGCCTGCTCGCAAAGTTCCGCGCCTCTTTTCCAATGGCCCACGAGGTAAGCACTGAATCCGTGCGCCCAGATTGCAAGTCCAATCGCGTGTGGGTGTCCCACCTTCTGCGCGAGTTCGTCAGCACGATGTGCAATTTGTAGTGCCCTCTTTCTGGCTGAACCACCGCGTGCTGCGGTTTGCACTGCTTCAAAAGCCATTGCACGAGCAACTCGATAAGGCTCGCCGGCGCTTAACGCCAACAGCAGATGCCGGCTCTGAAAATCAGCACCACGAATTAGGTCAACCAGTCCCAGACCGGCGGCAAGTCCCCAACAGATATCTATTCGAAAGAGCTCAGCCTCGGGAATCTGCCGCGCTTCGCGCTCGACAAAATTCAGCCCTCGGATGCGGATCTGAAGACGTTTCAGCAGAAGTGACAGCAACGCTCGCTTTGGTCCGCCCGGATAAGTAAATCCAACTGCGGCGAGCACCGTGCGGATCAGCTCGAGACCTTCATTGATGTGACCTCCCATCAAGAGTTGCTCAGCGGCTCGGCGTTTGTAGTTCAGACTCCGCGCTGCTGACGTCTCTTCTGCTAGCTTGAGATAAGTACGTGCAGCTTCCGCCGGCCGCCCCGCATTCACGAGGGCTTCGGCCAGCGAGCGCTGCATATCGGCATGTTCGGCGCCCTTCACAGGCGCCAACTCGAGCGCTCTTTTGTAGAAAGTTGCGGCGCGGTCAAACGCGAGAGCTTGTGCCGCTTTCTCCGCAGCGAGTCCGGCGTGCTTCGCTGCGCGTACTCGTTCACCGGAGCCGAGATAGTGTTCGTAGAGCGCTTCGGGATCGTCAACGCCTCGCGCTTCCACGGCCTGCGCCAAACGCCGGTGGATTTGAATGACCTTTGTCTGATCGAGTTCAGCGGCGAGTGCTTCGCGGATCCGATGATGGTAAAGCTCAACTGTGTGTTGCGAGCTGCCACTGCGAAGAAATTGTGCAGCGCGCAGTGAACTCACCAACGGCAACTCATCACCTGAAAGTCCGGCAGCCTCATAAGCCACCTCGGGATTGATTGGGCGTGCCGCAATCGCAAGCACTTCCACAAACGATCTTGCACCACGTGGAAGGTGACGGAGTTGTGCGGCAAGCATGACTCCCAGCGTGATGCCAGTCGTCCCGCGCACTTCTTTGGTCGAGGCATAACGCGCGAGTTGTTCGAGCAGAAATGGATTCCCGCGGGCCTCTCGAATAATCGATTCGGTGTGTGCGTTAACTTCTGGCGCACTCGAGCCCAGCCGTTCATGCACCAGGCGCCGCGCTTCATCCTTACCCAGCGCGCCGATAACTAACTCGCTAACAACCTCACCGTCACAATTCTGGAGCATCGATGCCAAGAACGGTTTTGTCTCGATATCTTCGCTGCGAAAACTCGCGAGCAGCAGCAGCGGTGGTGAATCGGGCGGCCGCAGGAGATCTTCAAGTAGCGTTGTGCTATCCGTGTCGGCCCATTGAAGATCGTCAATATGGATCACGAGTGGCTGACGATCGGAAATGCGTCCGAGTAGTTCGCGTAAAGCGGCGAACGCGCGCCGGCGCAGCGTAAGCGGATCCGGAATCTGTTCGTCTCGCTGCGGTGTGTCAAACACCGAGTCAACCTGCAGCATCACTGGAAATAGACGCGCCAGTGCCAGAACGTCGCGCGGCATTAGCGCCTCCGCACGACCCGCCGGCAACGCCATCAGGTACTTCGTCAGACTGTCGATCACGCCATCAAGAGCCTTGTAAGGGACCGACTCGCGTTCATAACAACGTCCTTCGAGGGCCACGATCTCCGAATGCTTTTGGCGAAGCTGATCCAGAAGTTGTCTGATGAGGGCCGACTTGCCCATCCCTGAGCTGCCATGGATCAAGACCGTGACCGACTCGCCATTCTGAGATCTTTCGAAGGCACGGTCGAGAGTTTTGAGTTCCCCTTCACGTCCAATGAACGCTGAGCTCTCAGCTGCGATTCGAGGCGCCGACGGCGTGAGGGCCATTCTTAATGGTCCAGTTTTGCCGTGGCCCAACACCCGCAAGACTTCGCGACCAGTCGGACGCTGCTCGGGATCGCGATGCAAGAGTCTGACGCAAAGATCGTTGAGCTCCAATGGCAAGCCCATAACCAGTTCCGCAGGCTGCGAAGGATCCACGTTCTGCTTGTTGATCATCACGTCAAAGAACTTTCCGCTAAAAGGAAGTTTTCCGGTGAGGGCCTGATAGAGCATCACGCCGATGCTGTACCAGTCGCTGGCGCTGGTGAGGGGCAACTGTGCGCCCTGCTCAGGTGACATGTAGTCCGGCGTTCCCGCGAGACTGACGCTATCGTGGAAGCCCATGTCATGGATCTCAGCGACGAGACCAAAATCAAGAATTACTACCCGCCCCTCGTTGGTTACGAGTACGTTTGACGGTTTTAGATCGCGATGGAGTTTTCCGGTTTGGTGTAGTCCGTGAAGTCCCTCGGCGAGCTGGCGCAAAGCGCTGTAGAGACGATTCAGATCGAGCTTTGCTTGCGACAGCGAAAGATCGAGCGATATGTCAGGATCGGAGGACGGGAAACTGGTGTCGAGCGACTCTAGTTCCTGAGTTTCAGCCTCATAGGACGCACCTACTGCGGTATCTCGATCAAATGGAGATTTGATCACCGGCTGGCATCGTAGGTGCCATCGCCGTCGGCGATCACATAGACGTCGGCGTCG
>JANNON010000136.1:0-10677 GCA_031399105.1 Blastocatellia bacterium
CCTTCGCGCGTCAAAAGCGGGACCACACCCATTTCGCGTAAGTAGAGTCGAACCGGGTCATTGGTTTTCTCTAACGCGCCGGCTGACAAATCGAGCTCGACATCCTCGTCCATCGACTCGTCGTCATCATCCGGTACAACCGCCGCGGCTTGGGCCAACAACGATTCGTCCGAATCAGCAACTGGAATATTTGAGCTGTCGAGCTTCTGTAGCACATCCTCGATGTCGTCGGGAGAGACGACATTGTCCGGCAACTCCCGATTCAAATCATCGAAAGTCAGATACTTTTTATCGCCGCCCAACTCCAGCAGCCGCTCCATCACATCGTCACGATCTTTGTCTTCAATACTCACTTATATCTGCTCCGTAAACTTTAGACTTACAAATAAGAGCTAGGAAGTCGCTTCTGTAAGAGAACGAGTTCCACGTGCACAAATTGCAAGTCAGTCAAAAACTCAATTGCCCGGATGCATAGCTTCTGCTTTTGGCAGCAGCGCAACCTTGAGTCGGGTCAGTTCGATTTGTTCAATAGAAATACGGGCCAACTTCTCGTCATCGTTCACCCGCTGAGCGTCGGCCATCTCTGCTTTAAGCTCATCTATACGCCGGTCGATTCTCATCAACCGCAAACGATCAAGGCATCGCTCGGCATTGAGCAGTCTGTCGTCCGCTTTCTCCGGCAGTTCACTCATCAAAAGCATGGGCACTAACTCAGCCGCAACTTCATCCCCCCCGGTTCGATCGCTGAGTGTCTGAAAATCAAGCTCCGCGCCCTCCTTGTCCAACGCAACCAGGGCAGCAAAAATCTTCTCAGTTGGCAGTCCCAGGAAATCCTCCTCCTGCAACTTGGGGAGGATCGAGTGGCGCACCACCTCATCTGTAAAAAGCAATTCCAAAAGCCGCTCTTCCGCAAGTGTTGGCTTACCATGACCACTACGATTAATAACTCTTTGACCACCATCACTGTAATCACTTGCTGCCGATCTAACCGACTGCCACAACTCCCGTCGGAGTGACGTATCATTGATGCGCAACGACTCCATGGCAATGTCAAAATACTCCCGCTTCTGAACTCGGCTTCGCACAGCACGAACGAACGGGAGCACTTCATTGATCGCAGCCTCCTTGTCGACCGGATTGCTGAGTTGGCGATCCCGTACAGCTTGATCAATCACAAATTGTATGTGGTGCTGCGCTTCGAGATGACGTCGGCGTGAATACTCCCTGATGCCGTGTTTTCCGACAAAATCGGCTGGAGATGATATGTCTAAGAGTTTGTGCCTAACCAATGCCGCCTTATTCCGCGCTACTTCCAAGAACTCGTCCGAAGAGGCTACCTCCCCTAAACGGCTCTGCTCGTACTCCGTAATCCCACTTTCCCTCACGAAATCATCCGGATCGCTATCCGGGAGGACCAACACTTTCACCTCAAGATCTTCTGACAGAAGAGTTTCGATCGCCTTCTTCGCTGCCTGCACCCCCGCTCGATCACCATCATAATTGACTACAACCTTACGAGCAAACCGAGCTAAGAGTTTCACTTGCTCGGTCGTCAGCGCCGTTCCTAAGCTAGCAACTAAATTCCGAACTCCGGCTTGGTACGGAACAATGAGGTCCAAGTAACCTTCAACTAGGATGGCGAAGCCCTTCTTGCGTATTTCATCTCGAGTCAGTTGGAGACCAAACAGGTGCCGCCCCTTGATGTACGCAGGCGTCTCAGGAGAATTAAAGTATTTCGGCTCTCCGTTCGGATCTAATGTTCGTCCACCAAAAGCGATCGGTCGACCCTGCAAGTCCATCACTGGGAAAATCAGCCTACCGCGAAAGCGGTCATAGGACCTGCCCTCTTCCCTCTTAACGACCAACCCACTGCGATCGATTTGATCTTGACTAGACCCTTTTCGTTTAAGGTAAGACAACAATGCATCCCAACTTTCGGGCGCATATCCGAGCCGGAAAGTCTTTCGAGTATCGTCAGTAACTTCTCTTTTCTCTAGATAGTCTCGCGCAACTTTCGCGTCTGAACCTTGCTCCAGTTGCTGCTCCCACCATTCGAGCGCCCACTTGTTCAGTTGGATGACATCGTCGATCTCGTTTCTGCGTGCTTCATAACGACTATCCTCAACGACTACCGGCAAAGGGACACCACTTTTCTCAGCGACGATCTTGATCGCCTCGGGGAAAGCGACGCGCTCCATCTCCATCACGAAGTTGAAGACCGAGCCACCTTTATGACAACCGAAACAGTAGAAAATCTCCTTGGCCGGACTAACCGAGAACGAAGGCGTCTTCTCTTTATGGAAAGGGCAGCACGCCATCCAATTTGCGCCCTTCTTCTTAAGCGAGACGTAGTCCTGCACGACACGCACAATGTCGGCCTGTCGTCGTAAATCGTCGATGAATGTTTGGGGGTAACGCATGAGAAGCAATCGTTGTGTTCTGACACTAGCCTCTGCCTAAAGACTGAACCAACCTCGCGCGAAGGTGGTCGCTCGTAGTGCCTTAGGTTTTATAGGTCTCAGGTTGCAGTTCGACGTTTGCGCAAAGTGGGCTGAACTCTGAACGCCTGCTCAAACTGCAAACGGTTACCCCAGGCCAGTGTCTATTGTTTTAGTTCAACCAGCGTGGCGCCGCTGCCGCCCTGGTTCTGCGGAGCG
Organism: Blastocatellia bacterium; assembly: GCA_031399105.1. Lineage (GTDB taxonomy): Bacteria > Acidobacteriota > Blastocatellia > Pyrinomonadales > Pyrinomonadaceae > PSRF01. The sequence goes on from JANNON010000136.1 coordinate 2,658, forward strand.
GGCAGCGAGCGCTCCACATGCGGATGTTGCTTCAACATCTCGCCCACGGCGCGACGCAATGCCCCAGTGCCGTGGCCGTGCACAATTCGCACCTCTCCGAGGCCGTTCATTACGGCCTCGTCAAGAAACTTGTCCACCTCGTCAACCGCCTCGTCGGTCGTGCGGCCGATCAAGTTCAGTTCAGCTCGAGGCCCTTCACTGCTGCCTTTGCGATTCAACTCTGCACTCTGTGTCGGACGCAACTTCATGAAGCGACCGCTCTCTTTCTTTGGCGCCGGTATGGCTTCCAACAATTCGAGATTGTCGAGACTCTCTCGCATGCGAAGTGACTTGACGCGGAGTTCAGCTTGACCGTCCTTGATCTGATCGACGATACCAATCGTTCCGAATGAACGGAGCCGAACTTTGTCGCCAACCGCGATCTCACGGGGCGCGGCCGATACATACTGCGGCTCGGGCTCCTCAGCCGTCCCAACTTCTCCAACCGCCTTGTTGCGCTGCACGTGTTGACCGTCGCGCATTATCCTCACATCGCGAGCAGCAGGGCTTGCAGAAGCCGATTGAGCAATCGCTGGACGGCCCCGCGATGAACCCGCAGCTTTCTGTACTTCTCGTTTAATTTCAGAAACTCGGCGCTGCGCTTCTCGTTCAACCTTGAGCCGTTCAGAACGGTCCTGAATCGTCGCGATTAGCTCACGCGAGCGCAGCTCGAGATCCTGAACGGCCCGTTCGAGGGCACGTTGGAACGCAGTCTCGCGTTCACTCTCGCGGCGACCTGCCTCTTTCTCCAGCGAACCGAATTTTTCCGCGACCGCGGCCCGCTCTTCAGTTAACGCTCGGCTTAGGGCTTCAACTTCTTCGGTCTCACGCTTAATACGATTGAGGTATTCCGTCGCTTGCCGCGAAGAATCCTTCACCTGAGTTAGTGCGTCATCGACGATCTCATCCGGAACTCCAAAACGTCGTGCGATCGCCAAACCCGAGGAAGCGCCGGCAACTCCAACCAGCAACCTGTAAGTTGGCTGGAGAGTTTTTTCGTCAAATTCCACACTCGCATTCAGAACGGCGGCTTCGTTACCCGCATACATTTTTAGTCCGCTGTAGTGCGTCGTCGCCATCACCTGTGCGCCACAAACTTTACGAAAGTGCGCGACGACAGCTACGCCAAGCGCCGACCCCTCTTCCGGATCAGTTCCAGTTCCTACTTCATCGAGCAACACGAGCGCCGGAGCCTTACACAACTCGATCATGCGCGAGATGTTTGCGATGTGCGACGTGAAGGTCGAGAGATTGGCGGCGAGCGATTGATGATCGCCGATATCAGCCAACACGGTTGAGTAAAATGGAATCGTTGCTGAGACCGCGGGTACCGGCAAGCCGGATAATGCCATCAGCGAAAGCAACCCGGCAGTCTTGAGCACGACCGTTTTTCCGCCGGCGTTCGCCCCTGAAATCACCATTGAGTCGTGTTGTGCATCAAGCGTGAACGACACGGGCACAACTCGACCTCCGGTTGTGCGCAGGTTCTCTTCGAGCAATGGGTGACGAGCTTCGACGAGCTCAAGATGATTATCAACTGAAGCCTCAGCCCCTCCCAACTTCGGGATCGCACAACTGAACTTCTGATGGAAGAGCGCTTTGGCGTTAATAAAATCCAACTCTGCGACCGCGGCTGCAGCCAGTTCGATTGCCGGTAAATTCGCTCGCAACTCTTCGCTAAGCGAAGCGAGGATGCGGAAAATCTCTCGCTGCTCCTCTTCCCGCAGATTCTGAAGTTCGTTATTCGCGTCAACGGTTTCCATCGGCTCGACGAATGCCGTGGCGCCGGACGATGAAAAGCCGTGGGCCACCCCCTGGATTCGCGCGCGATGGTCCGCCTTCACCGGGATCACGAACCGATCATTGCGCACCGTCACTAGTTCATCCTGAACAGCCTCTTCTGACCGTCTCATCAGACTCTCGAGGGAGCGCGTGATACTCGACCGCAGTCGAGTAATCTCATGACGAACGCGTGCGAGCTCAGGGCTCGCGCGATCGTCGAGCTCGCCGCTGGGGTAGATCTTGCTGGAGATACGAGCTATCAGGCTGCCCATCTCGCGCGGTAAATCGGCGACGATCTGCCAAAGTGTCGGTGACTGTTCGCGCTCGGCGAGAATCGACGCCCGTGCCGACAGGGCCTGCTCAGAAAGACGTGCTATTTCGAGAATAGCTATCGGATCGAGCGTCGCGCCTGCGACGCGTAGCAGACCGATGTGATTAGAAGGATCAGGCAGCTCGCTGAATGACCACGACACGCCGCGGTTGCGAAGCTGGACGCACTCGGACACGGCCGCGAGGGAAATTTCTAAGCCGTCTCTTTGCTCAATTGGCGCAAGTAGATTGACACGCGCTCTTCCCATCGGCGTTTGCGCACCTCGGCTTAGCAGCGCGCGGAGCTGATCGTATTCAAGTGTTTTGAATGCTTGTTCGTTCATCTTGGAGTTTGATTTTGATTCTAACACCCGCGGTTGTTTTTCACATGTTGGGGCACTCAGAGGCTTGCGCGTCAATTAAATTGCAGTCGGCTCGCCCGTAAATCAATTTGCAGGTCAGGTAAATTTGCAGGTCGGGAACGGTGGTATACCCCCGCTCTCTTCAGCCTATGACTGAAACTTCTTTGGACCCCGAGCGGGGGTAAACCACCCTTGCCGACCTGCAAGTTTGTCATTCTTGCTTGGTCTGAGGTTCAAATACTTCCTGCCAAACCTTTCGATCCATCCAAAGACCAATCGGTCCACGTATTTTCAACGGCACTTGCCGCAAGCTAGAATGCCAAGCATCAAATGTGAGCATTCCAGGGAGTCGGGTGACTTTACAGGTTGAGACGCCTGCGTCGGTCGATCGCTGCGCATGAAAGGAAAACTCGATGGATGAATTTGACCGTTATCGGGCCGCAATGAACGAAAAGTTGCTTGGCAGCAACCATCTCGGCATCAAAAGGTTCTTTGCACTCGACACCCAGGCATATGAAGATGGGATTCTCGATCGGAAAACAAAAGAGTTGCTCGGCCTCGTCGCTTCAATTGTGCTGCGCTGTGACGATTGCATTACTTATCACATCAAACAATCCACCAACGCCGGAGCGACGCGCCCTGAACTACTCGAAGTGTTCAACGTGGCGCTGGTAGTCGGCGGGTCAATCACGATTCCACATCTGCGCAGGGCGATCGATCGAGTCGATCAGGTTCTGGCTGACAACGACGGCGAACCGGCCGTTAATCATGAGCATGAATAACGCAGTTCTTCCGAGAGGCTCTTAAGTGAACAACAGTAGTTTGAAAAGAAATTCCATTTTGGCTATCGCAGTAACTGTCTTAGCCCTCACAACGCCGGTTTTCAGCGCCGGCACGAAAGGGTTTCAAATGTCATCGAGTCAAGAACAGACCAAAGTCCGCGCACCTGAGATCAAAGGAGGCCGTGGTTGGCTCAACACTGATCAGCCGCTTTCAATTGAAGCTCTAAAAGGGAAAGTGGTGCTGCTCGATTTTTGGACCTACGGCTGCATCAACTGTATTCACATCATTCCCGATCTGAAGAAACTGGAAGCGAAGTATCCGAACGAACTGGTCGTCATCGGAGTCCACTCCGCCAAGTTCGAAAATGAAAAGGAGACTGAAAACATTCGCCGCATCATCATGCGATATGAGATCGAGCACCCGGTTTACAACGATGCCGATTTTACAGTTTGGAAGAGTTATGCAATCCGCGCCTGGCCGACTCAAATCCTGATTGATCCTGCGGGCTACGTTATTGGCTCAGTCTCAGGCGAAGGAAACTACGAAATCATCGAACAGGTGATCGCTCAAACAATCGAGGACTTTCGAAAGCGTGGTCAACTAAATGAAGAGCCACTGAAGTTGAGCCTCGAGCGCGCCAAAGTTGGAAACTTGCCGCTCGCTTTTCCGGGAAAGATTTTGGCCGACGCGGCGACGGATCGTTTGTACATCGCCGACTCAAATCACAATCGTGTTGTGGTGACGAAACTTGACGGAACGCTCGTCGAAACCATCGGAACTGGAGCACAGGGCGCTGCGGATGGAGCTTTTGCGCAAGTCACTTTCTTCAGGCCGCAGGGACTCGCACTTGATGGAAACAATCTGTACGTTGCGGATACTGAGAATCATTTGATCCGCCGCCTCGATCTTGTGGGCCGCACGGTTGAAACGGTTGCCGGCACCGGCAAGCAATCCCGCGACTACTTCAAAACGGGACCTGGTCGGACCATAGCGCTCAACTCACCTTGGGACCTGCAGCTAGTCGGGCGAACTATTTACATAGCGATGGCCGGCCCGCATCAGATCTGGAAGTATGATCTCGAAAACCGCGAAGTCGCGACCTTCGCCGGCTCGGGTCGCGAGGTTCGCAAGGACGGGCCAACGATGCAAGCCGGTTTCGCGCAACCTTCCGGTATTACCAGCAATGGCAAGAGTTTGTTCATCGCAGACAGCGAGTCAAATATCATTCGCGAGATCGAGCTCAAGTCCGGTTTGGTAACAACGCTCGCCGGTGGCGATCTGTTTGAGTTTGGAGACGTAGACGGTCGCGGAGATGACGTGCGGCTGCAACACCCGCTCGCCGTTTATTCAGTCGGAAACAAGGTGCTAATCGCCGACACCTACAATCACAAAATTAAGGAACTCGATCCTTCGAATCGTTCAGTCAAGAGTTTCGCGGGCAAAGGCAAACCAGGTCAGGTTGATGGCTCTGCGCCCTCGTTCTACGAACCCGGTGGGCTCAGCGTCGCAAACGGAAAATTGTTTATAGCCGACACTAACAACCATGCGATCCGTGTCGTGGATTTGAAATCGAAACAGACAGCGACGTTGAAGATTGGTGGTCTGCATCCACCTGCCCTGATGGAGGCTCCGCAGACGGCAAACGGCGACACCGGTCCCAACGCAGAAGAGATTAAGTTGGCTGTGCAGCGCCTTCGTTTGAATTCTGACGGCGTACTAGTCGCCAATGTGGAACTGCCCGCCGGCTATCACCTCAATCCCTCGGCGCCGCAACGGTATCGCGTGACGATCGAATCGGGAGCGGACCAACTCTCGTTACTCGCAGATGCGAAACCGGAAAAGATTGTGAGTCGCTCTGCAAAGGATCTGAAGCTTCCTTTACGCGTTCCAATTCGCTCAGTGATGCCTGGAAACGCGGAGCTACGCTTGCAGCTCACTCTCTTCTATTGTCGTGAGGACAACACCGGAACTTGTCATATCAAGACACTGGTGTGGCGTGTGCCGGTAGAGGTTGTTGACGACGCTAGCGCGACAAACGAAATCAAAGTGCAAAGCAGAGTTACTGCGGATTGAGGTCAAACTAGTGCCTGCAAAGGCGATTGGTTATTTGCAGATCGGAAAGGTGGGCAAGCGCCGCGCGTTTCGCGCAAGCGCGCCCCCGCTCCAGCGTAGCGCGAGCCATAGCCGAAGAGAATTCTAAGGACCACCTAGGCGGCATTTCAACACTTCGCTACGCTTGAGCGGGGGCGCGCTTGCGCGAGACGCGCTACACTTGCCCATCTTCCTCACCTGCAAATTATCCAAACAACACACTGACCTGCAACAAACCGTCTGATTGCGCCCCGCCACCTAACTAGTCACCACCTTGCTCAGCCTCAACCGAGCGAGTAATATCCATTTCCCCAAAACAATTAAGAGTAGAGGAGTCGGTCCGTGGCTAACCAACCATTTCTGACAGACGTTAAGACTTTGCGCGAACGAGCTCGGCAGCACATCGAAAACGGAGCCGTAACCGCTGGGTACACGGCCGACCGCGAGACCGTTATCAAAGTGCTGAATGAAGCGCTGGCAACCGAGATTGTCTGTGTGCTGCGTTATCGACGTCATTATTTTATGGCTTCCGGAATTCATGCTGAAGGCGTGGCCGCGGAGTTTCTGCAGCACTCCAACGAGGAGCAGGGTCACGCCGATCAAATAGCGCAGCGAATTGTTCAGCTTGGCGGCGAACCGGATTTCAATCCTGAGGGCCTCCTGACACGCAGTCATGCGGAATACGTAGAAGGTGCGACTCTGACCGAAATGATTAAGGAAGATTTGGTGGCGGAGCGTATCGCCATCGATAGTTACCGCGAGATGATCGTCTACTTCGGAAACGACGATCCAACTTCGCGTCGCATGCTGGAAGGAATTCTGGCGGTCGAGGAAGAGCATGCCGACGATCTGGTCAGCTTGCTTGACACCGTGAACCAGTAATTGGCCTTTCGAACAGACACAATTTTCAGGAGATCATCAAAGCGTGATGCATTCAGTAATGAAAGCATCACGCTTGTTGACGTAAGCGACATTGTCTGACGCAGGATCAACTTCACAGGCCCAGCATCGCCCGACTATGTGTCGCAACTGCGGCGCAATCGTCGGGGCGGGAGCCGACCAGTGCGCAGTTTGCGGCACCAGCGTAGCTTCCGCCGAAGCGCGACCCGCACGTCGCACCGCGCCTGATCGTGAAACCCTGCGATTCGCACGCGCCATTGTCGATCGCCCTTACAAATTCACAATTCTCATTCTGGTCGCGAACTTCTTTCTCTTCCTGCTGATGTGGCAATCGAGCGGGATGTCTTTCAGTGCGCTCAGCTTATTCCCTCAGGAAGTTCTGGTTGCCTATGGCGCCAAGGTCAACTCGCTGATTCGCGATCCTCATCAGTGGTGGCGCTTCGTCACACCAATGTTCCTGCATGTAAATTTGCTGCACCTCCTCGTCAACATGTACAGCCTGTGGATTGTGGGCCCTTATGTTGAAAAGTTGTACGGCTCAGCAAAGTTTGTTTTTTTCTGGGTGACAACCGGTATTGCAGCGGTGATGGCAAGCTATTTCGCAGTCGTCAGTCCTGATGTAGTTATGAAGTTTGGCGCGTTAGGCCGCTTTCTTTTGAAGATGCATGACGAGCCATCAGCGGGAGCTTCCGGAGCTTTGTTTGGCCTGGTCGGTGTCCTCTTCGTTTTTGGCATAAAGTTTCGTCACGAGTTGCCCGAAGGCTTCAAACGCGCATTCGGCACTGGATTGTTACCAATGATCATGTTGAACCTGTTCATTGGTTACGTGGGCCGCGGGTTTATCGATAACGCCGCACACCTTGGCGGCTTAATTTCCGGTGGGCTGCTCGCGCTGGTCGTTGATTATCGACGGCCGGGTGAACGAGCGAGTGTCGCGCTTGTTTGGCGCATCCTGCAATTTGCCGCTCTCGCCCTGGTCGCAGTAAGTTTCCTGATGGTTGCCAGACACTTTAACGATCCGTTGCCGGCCTCGGTGATACATGGCGCCGCTGATCCAATCGTGCAGCCTCCGAATCATCTGCAGTATTTTGCCGCCGTGAACGAAGCGCAGGATGCGTTGAGCTCATTTCTGGTGAAGGATGATGCAAGTAATCTAATCGCGGCGCGCGAGCATTTGGAGAGAGTGCCTTCGTTGGACGAAGCTGCCGACAAACTACGCGATAGGCTGCGGGAATTCGTGGTCCGCGGAGAGACGCTGAGCCAACCACTCGGTCGCGGTCGTGAGCGATCTGCGCAACAGTTGCTCGAGCAGAAGAACGAACTTATAAAAGAGATTAACGCGTGGGTGCCGGATTACGAGCGCTGGGTTGAAACCAACGGGAAGAAGTACGGCATGGTGATCGAAGAGAAAACACCTGTCGCCACGCCCGCTGCTAGTCAAAGCCAGTGAACGTCCATTCAGGACCGAGCAGCGGAAGCGACTGGGCCACCAAGGAATCAATATGCTTCAATTCGTGATTACAAAAAGAGGAGAAGACAGATGGCGATAAAGAAAGTGGGAGTATTAGGCTGCGGCCTGATGGGTTCGGGCATTGCCCAGGTGGCCGCGACTGCCGGATTTGAAACGGTAGTTAAAGAAGTTTCAGACGACCTGCTTAAAAAAGGATTTGCCGGGATTGAAAAGTCGTTAGCCAGATTTACTGAAAAAGGCGCCATTACACCTGAGCAGCAAACTGAAATTCGCGGGCGGCTCA
>JANNON010000163.1:0-3982 GCA_031399105.1 Blastocatellia bacterium
CCAGTTGAATTTCACGCGTCGGCCCGGTCGCTGCGCTCCGCGGTTCTGATTGCTTTGCGCCTGTCCAAAGCTTCACCCCGCAGATTTACCGCTGAGTAATAGTTTTTGTGCAAAGCCGTCGCAGTGTCGCAGTGGGCTTTGCCTAGTAAGTCGGGAATCCGACCGACTTCTTGGGCAGACTCAAGACTTTTTGGGCAAGACTAGCTTTTTGAGTGGAAAGGGGAAGTGAAGTGCCTACATACCGAACCCCATCTTGTGCCGAACCTCTCGGCCACCTGTCTCCGCTACCGCTAGGACGTATTGAACTGGCAACCGCACCTTCCTGAGGGGCGGGTGATGATTAGAGTAGAGGTTGAGCCCTTTGAAGTTGCACTACCCGATTGGGATTTCACCTTATCGTGGGAGAAGAACTATCAAAGGATTAGGGAAGAAATGAGGAAGACTCTGCGCGCAGGAGTTCAAGTCACACTGTCTGAAATCCTTCCCTAGCGGTACGGCGGGCTTATACACCCTGGCAGCTTACAAATTCAAGGATTTCTTAGACCGTTTTGCTTGATCTGAAGCAATTCATCCACAAGAGAAAAGGGCGCGGGAGTTGTCCCCCGTGTGTTTCTGTCAGTGTTAGTTGCGTCCGCCCCTACCTAAGTTGGCCCTGGCGTTTCTTGTACAGCAGGATCCCGCAAGAAACGAGCATCCCGGCCAGCGCAATACCTACCAGCCCGATGGTTGGGCGCGGGGGTTCCATTGCGAACCAGCAAGAGACGATCATAATCGCGACAACGACGAAACTAACTAGTACTCGCGTCTTAAATGAACCTGCTTCTGTGCTCAATTTGCATTCTCCTCTTGTTCGGCACAATCCCTCCGAGCTTTTACATTGCAAGCCTGTCTTTCATACCTTGCCGCAGCGAATTGAGCTTTGCTGTGACGCAGCCGCAAGCACCGCACAAGCTATGAATCCCGCAAGCGCAGTGACTGTGGTACATCCCGCAAGAACCACAGTACTGATGGCCGTAGCTTGGAAAAGTTCGCTGTTGTATTGGAGCCTGCACGCCTCCAACCTGTCATCTAGACAGCCACCTAATAACCACTTAGGGGCGGGTTTATCTTTCAGTGTGGGAAACATCTTGTCCATAAGAAGGCTGCCCCCATCATCCTGTTCCGCCTGGGCCTGCGCTTCTTGCAGCAGGGTCAGCGCATAAGCCTCTACCTCCTCTCGGGTGTGAGTCTGCGCATAGGCAACTAGCTGAGTTTCAAAGTCCGTCGCCAGCGCCTGGGCCGTGATCGGTAGATAGGAGAGAGTGACAGAGAAAGAGAGTAACAACCCGATCGATTTGAGGGATCTTTTCATGCGTTCTCCTAGTGAGTGAAGAGCGTGAGTTGTTGTAAGGGCGAAGGGCGAAAGTTGCTAAATGAGATGCTTGAGGAAAGTCCCCGCTCGAGACTTGCCTCTTTCCTTTCGCATAAGAGACTCGCCTAGTAAAGGTGGTCGCCATGGTAAACAAAAACAATCGGCAAAAGCAAGAGTCTCATTGGACAAGAAACAGAAACGGCGCGTCAGGGGTTTCCTGCGCGCCGACTCTGCTATTCAGTTGTTTTGAGAGGCGGCAGACGGTTTACTTGCCGCGTGTGTGCGAGTGGCAGCCTCTAGCTACGCCTTACGCACAAACCGCCACGTTGTTGAATGCCCGCCATTCAGAGAACAGGGCGGAAACTTTTCGCCCTTAGATAGCGGGATGGTATTCGAACCGTGGCTGTCGCATTTATAGACGGCGCTCTCTTTGCACGTTTCGCCCGTCTTTCCATCGTACTGACTAAACACAAGGTCGTGTCAACCTTGGAATCCTTCCCTGGTCTTGGGTGCTCCCATGTATCCCTGACAGTCGCCCGACTACTTGAGGGCCGATGCGGGAGATTGTACTGCCAAAATCCGCGAGGCTAAGTCACCCGACTTTTTGGGCAAGCCTCTGACTTTTTGGGCAAAAGCGACTTATTAGGCAAAGCCGTCGCAGTGGATACTCGATAGCCACTGTATACTTGGTTTCCACCTCGGCTCGTCCTCGCTGATCTTACGAATCCCTCAGCAATTCCACCTGAATCCACCTTAACCCCGAATTTTTGGATACTCGGTATCCAGAGTTTTACCGCGCTGGCTATCATCGAAAACCGATCTGAGCTGTCGGCTTAACTGGTGAAATATAAGACCTTAGATCTGCTTGGCCGGAATACTGTTAGCGTGGCACAACGGTTGAAATAGGAATGGTCACAACGACGATTCAAAGCCATGAAAAACCACCAGACAAGTTCAATCCCCCAAGGCACTGAGAGGAATAAAGCCATGTTTCGCCGCACCATCGCCACCCTGAGCATCGCCAGCATCACCATCGTTTCACTCGCGCCGCTCGCGACCTTCGCCGCACCAGCGCGACGACAGCGTCCACAGCCGCGTGTTGAAAAGAAGTTCGCGCCGGAGTTCGAGAACACCGGCAGCTCGAACCAGACGGTTCGCGTCGTGATGCAGACCAAGGGCGCTCCTTCAAGCGACCATGACGGTGCTTTGCTTCGCGTTCGTGGCAGCAAGCGCGCCGCCTATTCAGAGTTGAATACCCTGGTTGCCGACGTTCCGATGAGCGAAATCAAAAATCTCTCGGCCCGCGCTGACATCTCCTACATCGCTCCTGACCGTCCGGTTAAGTCCCAGTTGAATCTGACGAATGACACCACTGGTGCAACGCAAGTTCAGAACGGCGCGTTTGGCGGCGGCAATTCCGGTTTTGACGGCAAGAACATCACGGTCGCGATTTTGGATAGCGGCATCAGCGCGAACCACCCTGACTTCATCAAGAGAAACCGCTCGCGCGTGATTGCTGCCGTGGATTTCTCAGGCAGCAGCCGGAGCGGCGATGCTGATGGCCACGGCACTGGCGTCGCAGGCGTCGTCGCAGGCAGTGGTGAACTTTCTGGAAGTGGTTATCCAGCGAACTACGCCGGTATCGCTCCCGGAGCCAACCTGGTTGACGTTCGCGTGCTTGATGAAAACGGAATGGGCAGCACGAGCAACACCCTGGCCGCACTAAACTGGGTGATTCAAAATCGGCAACGCTACAACATCCGCGTCGTAAACATGAGCATGGGCACCCAGGTTCAGGAGTCCTTCCACAATGACCCACTTTGCAAAGCGGTTGAGATGGCAGTGCGAGCCGGTATCGTGGTCGTTTGCAGCGCCGGCAACATGGGCCGCACCGATGTGGTACTTGGACAGAACCCAGATGGCACCCCAATTTACCAACTCGCTTATGGCGCCATCAGCAGCCCAGCCAACAGCCCGTACGTTATCACCGTGGGCGCCACCGACAGCCACGACACCGTTCTTCGTTCGGACGATACGATAGCTTCGTTCTCTTCCAAGGGACCTACTCGTTTTGACCATATGGTTAAGCCTGACCTCGTAGCGCCAGGCCGCCGCATAGTCTCGACGATGTCCCAGGAACCAAACCCCACGCTAGCTAACATAGCTCCTGACCGCGTCGTAACACCGTCCGCAGGAAACGCTCCTCGCAACGTCTATTTCAACTACTCCGGAACTTCATTCGCCGCCCCAGTGGTTGCCGGTACCGTGGCGTTGATGTTGGATGCGAACAAGTCTCTCACCCCAGTAATGGTCAAGGCGCTGCTCACCAAGTCGGCCCAGGCCTTGCCAGGTTTCAGCAGCAAAGCTCACTCGCTCTTCTCACAAGGCGCTGGTCTGCTGAACACCGCCGCTGCCGTGCAACTCGCAAACGCAGTTGTGAACAACGCCGGCCGGCTCCATGCGGGCGACAAGCTTTTCAGAAATCGCACGACCCTCAGCTCGCTTGCTCCGGTTCGCATCGGCGGCCAGAACATTAGCCTGAGCAACCGCGTGCTCTATGCAAACGGCATCCTCTTCTCAAGCCATCCAATCCTGACCAACGGCATCATGCTCAGCGATGGCATCATGCTC
>JANNON010000181.1:0-2998 GCA_031399105.1 Blastocatellia bacterium
AGTCTCGGTAGCGGGAGGTGGTACTGACCTCATGACTTCCGCGGCTCAATGTTGATGACCTACAAAACACTGGCCCACTGGGTTATTTCGTCGAGTATCTGCGCGAATACATCTGGTTGAGTGAGGCCGGTGCTCTTGGGAACTTTGAAGGAATGGTCGCCGAGGTCGATGAGAAAAAGTTTGGCGGGTAACTTGAGATTCTTAATTACGCTTTTCAGTTCTTCAGGTGTTCCAAACGGATCTCTGGAACCCTGAACGAAAAGCATTGGTGCGGTAACTTCTTTCAGATGCTGATCGCGTAGTTGTTCGGGCTTCCCTGGTGGATGCAGCGGATAGCCGAGAAAGACGAGAGCGGAAACCGCTTCGCGCTGCGGGGCAACATGCGACGCGATTCGGCCGCCCATCGACTTGCCACCGACAACCAGGCGATTTCCCTTTAGCTTCTTCTGGGCCATCACGGTGTCGATAACGGCGAGATAGCACGCCTCGAGTTTGGGTCGTTGATCCGGACTGCCACGTCCTTTTTCGCTGTAGACAAAGTTAAAGGTAACGGCGTCGAAACCCCGCTCACTCAAAGCAGCGGCGAAGGATTTCATGAATGGACTTAGTTGGTTTCCACCGGCGCCATGACCAAGGATTATGGTGGTCTTTAACCGCTTCGCTATCGGGGCTGGATAAAGTAACGCCGTGATGCTATCGGTTTCGTTGACGGGTATTGTTAATGATTCTGGTTCCATCGCTTGTTTGCCGCGGTGAAGTCAGTACCGCAACGCGGTAGCGTCGGGTCATTACTGCTAATTTGATTGCCATTGAAACTCGCCAGCAAGACCCGACGCTACCGCGTTTCGGTACTAAACTTCATCGCCACTGCGCCCTTCATCACCTGCCATTTCCGCTACAAACCTCGCAATGGATGAAGCATAGCCACCCTCATCAGTCTCTTGCATACAGTCGCGGCACGCGCTGTCCAACTCGACAAGTAATCTCATACGAGAGCGTACCGACAATCCTCGCCAGATCCTCTACTGGAATGTGCTGCGCTCCAGCTACGCCAAACAAAGTGACGTCGTCATCCAACGCCACGTCAGGCACGTTCGTCACGTCGATAAGCGTAAGGTCCATCGAGATGCGCCCCGCCACCGGGGCGAAAACACCGCGCACCAGCACGTGGCCGCGATTGGAAAGCCCGCGCATGTAGCCATCGTCGTAGCCCAACGGCAAAGTTGCAATCAGCGATTTGCGTGACGCCTCAAACGTGCAGCCATAACCGATTGTCTCTCCCTGTGGCACCCACTTGAGCAAACTAATTCGAGAGCGGAGCGACATCACCGCTTGCAGATCGTTCGTGCGACTTTCGGGCGGCAAAATATCGCGCCACAGGCCGTACAGCACGCCTCCTGGTCGCACCATATTCCCCCAACCGGATTGGTGGCCATAGATCCCCGCCGAATTTGCCAAGTGTAGATAAGTAGGATCGAAGCCTTCGTTACCAAAGTGATTGACGACATCATCAAATCGCTGCGCTTGATTACCGGTGAGTGGGCCACATGAAGGATCGTCCGCAGCCGCAAAATGGGTCATCAGTCCATCCAGGCGAATGTTCTTGAATTGCTTCAAGCCGCCGACAAACTCGCTTATTTGATCAAAGCGAATTCCCAGTCGGCCCATGCCGGTATCGATCTTGACGTGCACATCGGCGGTCTTTCCCGCATCGGCCGCAACTCGATCCAAAGCTTCGATAGCATCGAGTCGATAAACAACGGGCACCACCTCATGTTGCAGGCACGCCGCCGCCTGCCCTTCCCAAAAGCCGCCCAGACAAAGGATCGGTTTGCTGATGCCGGCCAGTCTTAGTTCAATTCCCTCTTCCGGTAAGGCAACGCCAAACCAATCAGCGCCTTCGCCTTCAAGGCGGCGAGCGCACGCAACTGCGCCGTGGCCGTAAGCGTTGGCTTTGACCACTGCCATCACCTTCACGTCTGGTCCAACGCGCGTCTTGATGACGCGGAAGTTAGACGCGAGGGCGTCAAGGTTGATTTCAGCCCAGGTGGGGCGCTGTCCCTTTGTTATCGTGTTGGGTGTCGTTGCAGATGGAGACATCGAGAAGGAGTTTGCTTAATTCGCGTGACGGCGTCAAAGGCGGGCATCAAGAAGAGTTATTCTCGATACAGGTTATCGAACCGCATGCTGGAGGGAGTGAACCGCAGATCAACCGTTCCCGTCGGGCCGTTGCGTTGTTTCGCGATAATCAACTCGGCGATGTTGCGCTGATCTTCCGGCATGCTCTCTTTCTCTTCTGCCGTCTTGTATTGTTCGTCGCGGTAAATGAAGGCCACGAGGTCGGCATCCTGTTCCAAAGCGCCAGACTCGCGCAGGTCCGCAAGTTGCGGACGGTGATCGGAACGCGCTTCGGGTGCACGCGACAACTGCGAAAGTGCCACGAGCGGCACGTTCATCTCTTTCGCCAGCGCCTTTAACTCGCGCGAGATCTGTGACACCTCCTGTTGGCGGGATTCAGTGCGCCTTGAAGAGCCTGACATGAGCTGCAGGTAATCGACGATGATCATGTCGAGCCGTTTCTGTTCCGCGAACAAGCGTCTCGCTTTCGCGCGCATCTCTAGAACTGAAATCCCTGGTGTGTCATCGAGAAAGATCTTGGTGTCAGCTAACGTGCCGAGCGACTTCGCAATCTGCGCCCACTCGGGTCGCGAAAGAAATCCATTCCTGAATCGCTGCGCATCGATGTTTCCTTGCGAACAAAGCATGCGCATCACGAGTGCTTCCTTCGACATTTCAAGCGAAAAGATCCCTACCACCGCGCCAGCTTGAATCGCGGCGTTCTCGGCCAGCATCAACGCGAAACTCGTCTTACCCATCGAAGGACGCGCCGCGAGTATGATCAAATCTGAACGCTGAAAACCTGAGGTCATCTTGTCGAGTTCGGCAAATCCGGTAGTAAGGCCAGTAAGCAAAGCAGCGCGGCCTTCCATCTCCTGAA
>JANNON010000186.1:0-2652 GCA_031399105.1 Blastocatellia bacterium
GTTTCGCGCATCCAAGCCTGACAGTCAGCGCCCGTGTAATCGAAGCCACCGGGCGTTTCAATCAACATGTTCAGGCTCATTAGCAACCCAAACGCATTCGTTCGTCGATCATCGTCGATGAGCGCTTCAAAAACGATCAATGCTCCGCCCTCAGGCAGCGCATTGTAAGCCTTAGTCAGTAACATCCGTTTTTCGGCAAGGTTCCAATCGTGGAGGATGTGTCCCATCGTGATGACATCGGCATGCGGGAGTTCGTCTTCAAAGAAGTTCCCGGGCAGAAAACTAAGCCGGTCTTCCAGCCGATTAGCTACCACATAGTCTTCGAAAATCGGTCCTACCACAGTCAAATCAAAGTTCCTTCCGCGCAAATGCGGGTGCGCTGCGCAAACTTGGGCGAGCAGACCACCTTGCGCCCCACCCACGTCCACGACTGTTTGGTAGTTTTGCCAGGGAAACTTTTCGGCTATGGCTTTTGCAGCGCCCATGCTTAATCCGGTCATCGCGCCAAGGAAAAGTCGCAACCGCTCCGGATCGCCGTATAGCGTTTCGAAGAGTCCCGCTCCGCCCGTCTTCATCTCATTCTGCGGCAGTCCGGTGCGCAAACCTTCGGTGAGCGTTCCCCAGAACGGATAAAGACGCTCGTTTGCCATCTCGAGCAAACCACCGAGATAGCTCAGCTTCGTGCGAACCAGGAACTGATCGCTTTCAGGTGTATTGCGATAAAGGTCGCCATCGCGGTCGAGCATTTTCAACGCGACGAGCGTATCAAGGAAATCGCGTGCGGATCGCTCGTGAAGTTTCAGACGGGAAGATAGTTCGCTCAACGGCAGAGGGCCGTTTACGAG
This sequence comes from Blastocatellia bacterium, assembly GCA_031399105.1. GTDB lineage: Bacteria > Acidobacteriota > Blastocatellia > Pyrinomonadales > Pyrinomonadaceae > PSRF01. The sequence goes on from JANNON010000186.1 coordinate 846, forward strand.
TTCTGTGAAAACGCCCAATTCAATTGCGCTGAGCAGCGTTTTCGAGCCCATGAAGGCGAGACCAAGTTGAAGGATGCTTTCAGGAGTGACGGTTAAGTTGTTTGTCATGATGAGAATTTTCTCTTCCGGAAGACCTTTAATAACAAGAGCTTTGAAGTGTAAGAGTCCTGATCCGAGTCTCACTGTCAGGAAGGCGGACCCTGTCCCCGCTTCGCTTACCCAGTGCTCTTTCAGCAACAGCAAAATTAACTGCCCTGGACCTTAATTGAATCGGGCACTTCGATTTGAAGCTATTCCACCTTGAGGCGGGGACAGGGTCCACCTTCCTGACAGTGAGACAACTCAACTACGCTTTTCTACTAACATTGATTTTTTAAACACCCGCTATTGCGCATCCTCACTCGCGCCTGCTCGCGGCCGCGCGGGCGGCACGGCTCGCTCCGTATTCAACGAATCAAAATGCAGCGCGGTGTTGAAGATCAGGAAGAAACTCCCCTGCGTCTGATGACGCCACATGGGATTGTTCGCAAACATGATCACGTGTCCACGCCCAACGGGAATGTCGATGACCGCCGGCGCGTTCGCCAATTCAGATCCACCGGCAAGCATTCCGCTGACCAATAGACTCTTCTCCTCGGCAGCGAATCGCATCACCACTCGCGGGCGCTGCGCGGGCGGTGTATAGAAGGCGCCGAGCTGAGCGCGTTGCTCATCTGTTATTTGATCTTCGCCGGGTCGTGCGGGCGAGCGCGAAGGCGCCGGGGAGGGTTGCGGCATCCCTTGAATCACATCTGGATCCGTCGCACTGCCACGTCCGGAGGCACGCTGTCCGCCGACGGCGTCACCACCACCACCACCGGGTCCAGGCAATCCGCTGCTTACCTGAAACAGCGGCGCCTGATTGAAGTAGATCGGCAAGCTCTCGTCGTACCCATAAGCGATCGGACTCTTACGATCAGTAAACTGCGCGTTGAAGATCGACCCGCGCGCCTGCAGTTGTCGCGGTTCCTGAATCGTGACACCGCTAGTGATGCCAAAGTCGATCGGAATCCGGGAGTTGTTGGCGATTACCACGAACGCGCCGCCGTCCTCTACAAACTTCTGCAGGTTAACGACACCCTTAAGTCCCATACCGCCTCGCATGTCATCGGTTTGATCGGGAGACTGTCCGAGGTTTGGTGTCACTGCCGATTGTTTCCAGGGAATCGGATCGCCACGCATCGGTATGCCATTCACAATCTGCTGCGGGGTTCCGTTTAACGGCGGAAAGATGATCACATCAAACTTGTCTCGCAGGTTCGGCGTGTTACGTACAACTTGATCGGAAATGTAGCTATAAGGAATTTGGAGCCGATCAAACTCGATGCGATACCAGCCCTCATTCTGCGTGTTGGTCCAGGTGTGCAAAATCGCAATCCGCGGGACGGCCAGAGCATGAGTTTTCACTTCGGGCAGTTTCGCTACGCCGTGCGCCTTGATTCCCAACTCAGTCACCGACGCCGTAAGCCGCTGGCGCAGGTCCGCTGGATTTCCCTCTTTACTGATGATGAAACTGCCGGCGAATTGCACGACCAGATGAAAGAGGTGGGTGCAGCCATTTTAATAAGAACTATCGGCGGAATAATTGATGGGAGTTTACAGGAAGTGCCCCAACAACATGTACCTGAGATCCTGCAGCATGCACCCAAAATAACCACAGAAACCTGTAAAATTGAATGGAGTAAATCAACGATTGAAATATACAACCTTGTAAGGGGCCTATCTCCCCATCCAACTGCTTTTACTATCCTCGAAAACAAAAAACTAA
>JANNON010000191.1:0-9784 GCA_031399105.1 Blastocatellia bacterium
CATTCTCTCCCGAGTTGATTGGATCTTCTGCTTCGGCCTGGCGAGCGCTCAGCCTCACTTGTCGGGCCGCCACGGCCCGTTTGCGAGCTTCGACGTACTCCAAGGAACGTTTGCTCTCTCTTACCGGATCGAACGAGGCAATCATGTCGGGGAAGAAATTTGCGATATCAAACCCCGAGGTTTCAATGCTTTGAAGTTGCTCAGCGAAGAAAAAGGCGAGCAGGGCACCGCGCTCGTAGTCATCGGCTAGTCTGGCGACGGTTGCATCATGGATGAGGCCGATTTCCACTCGCGCCTGATCTGCGATTGGAGTTCGAGTAGCTTGATCCTTGGCCGCATCCAATCTGGGACGAACCTCGCGCGAGAGTGATTCGAGTCTTCTGACTTCCTCAAAGCGAGCATCCGCAGCCGCAACCAGCGAACGGGAGACAGTGAGAAATACATCGGGGCTCACGGTGCCTCCAACTTTTTCCCGATCGGATATCACCTGTTTGATCTGCTCGCGTCGTTCGGCAATCTGACGACTAAATCTCAACGTCAACGGATCGATCACATACTGCAGATAAGCGCGACGGAGTTCTGATGAATTGGGATCGGTTCCTTGCGGCACAATCGCGTAGTACTCATCGCCAATGATCCGAAAATTGAGTGCGCCTGGAGCGCCGAGCAGATCCGGCAGGATCGAAAAGTGTCGCTCGCGTTGGCGCATGCTGTAGGTTTTGGGCGCGTTCTTCTTCTTACCCGGCGCCTTAGTCTCAATCCGTTCGGAGGTCGTGGTGATCGGTTGAGTGTGCAAGTACGTCAGGACCGATCGGACCATCTCGGCGGTGGGCTGTCTGAGACGATCACCCTCAGCTTGATAAGCGCGGACATATGAAACCAGACGCTCTTCCATTCCTGAGCGGAGATAAAACTCGCGAACGAGTGGCGCAAAGTCGAGCACCTCCAACAATCCGCCGGGCAGATCCTCAGATCGTTCGGGTGCGTTCAGCGTGGGCGGTTGCTCGAGGGTCAATGCGAGCGAAACATAACGCGCCGCCTGGTCGGCCGCGGTGGCAGGAGCTGGAAGTTTGTTGCGTTCATAAAAAGCCTTGAGCCGGCTGCGCAGGTCCGGATCGAGGTTAACAAGATCGTTTCGCACCTGAGCGCGAAAGACAGTCACCTCTTTACCGGGAAAGGTTGAATCAAGTCCCGCTGCTTCCAGTGCGGCCATCATGACGATCAAACGTTGATCGGCCTGAAACTGGACACCGTATTCGGCGAGATCAAACGCAGTTTGACGTTGTGATACCTGCGGCGAAGGACGAGCCGCGGGGGGCGTCTGTGCAAAACCATCGGGACAAGCCAGGAGTAAAAGCGAAAACAGAAGGAAGAAATGTCGCATATTTATTAATGCCGAATTGGTTATCGAAGGATCAGAACTGGGGAAACATTAGAGATGCTAACTGTAACGAAACAGATGCCGGTAGTGCTGATAGTGTCCGACATGCTTCATTCAGCGTGTCGTCGAGGTTTGACTAGCTTCGAGCACCCCATTACCTCGTCTTTTGAGTTGGGCCAATCTTGATTCTACAGGCTGAAGCATTTCGGACATTTGGTCGGGGTGTTAAGTGTTGGACCACCGCTCTAATCTAAATTGGCATGCTTGTCTGCACTTTTGGCCCTTTGACGAGCTCGCAACGCCCACAATGTTAGCGGATAAGCACCGAGCGAACAAACCACCGAAAGCAGCGTCCCGCCGATCGCAAATGGTCCGAGCACATCCCAACTATGCAGAAACAGTTTTTGGTAATACGCGCCGGTGAGCAGTTGCGGATCGCGCAGCAACTCCATCCCTTCCGCCGGAATCCTCATTGGTTTTCCCAGCACCAGGGCGCCAAGAGCGTACGATGCTGCAATGATTGGCACGAGCGTGAGAAAGGGATTGTTGATGAAGGTGCCGGTATAGATCGCGATCTTGTTGAAGCGAAACAGAAACGCGACGAGGGTCGCCATGATCGTGTGAAGTCCGAGAAACGGCGAGAAGGCGATGAAAACGCCTATCGCAAAAGCAAGCGCCGTCCGCTCAGGTGGATCATCGATCGCGAGCAGACGGCGGAAAGCGGCACGGAACATGAAGTCAGTTTCGAATCAGGCGTTGCAGAATTGCAAGCAGGGGCGACTCAAACTCGAAACTCAAACTCATTTGAAGCTACTCAGCGCTTCGGCCTCGTTGTCGAAAGTGTCAAACACTGTCAGCAGTTTTGTGATCACGAGCAGGCTCTGAATCTTGTCAGTCAGATTCAATAGCTTCAAATGACCGCCATCGCGTTTCAGCGTCGTGTAATTGGCAATCAGTTCACCGACACCGCTCGAGTCCATATAGCTAACGCCACTTAGATTCAGCAGCACATTCTTCTTGCCATCATTTGCTAGACGGCGCACGGCGTCACGCATTGCGATAGCGCCTTCACCAATTCTGACCGAGCCACTCATATCGAGAATGGTGACATCACCTGCCTGTCGTTCCTTAACATCGAGCTCAGCCATTTGCTTATCTCCTGTAAATCGCGATCCAATTTGGGTAAAGCTTACTTGTAGCTATTGAGCGCCTCAGGTTCGTCCTCGTATACGTCGAAGACCGTCAGTAGTTTCGTGATAGTTAAGAGGTCCCGTAACTTCTGGGTGAGATTCAGAAGTTTCAACTGGCCGCCTTCTTTGTTGATCGCGGTATAGCTGGAAACCAATTCGCCAATACCACTCGAGTCGATGTAACCGACGCCGGCGAGGTTCAAGAGAATCTTCTTCTTGCTTTCTTCGAGCAACCGTCGAATGGCCGTACGAAGAGCAACGCTGCCTTCGCCGATCGTAATCTTGCCACTCATATCCAGAACGGTTACGTCACCGGCCTGGCGCTCGGAAATATTAAGTTCTGCCATTGTGTCTCCTTTAGGGATTGCGAGTTTAGATTAGGATTTCCAATCTCGAAGGCGAGGCCAAGGTTAATAACTGACGAATCCCCAGGGCTGCTTCACATGACCGAAAATCGCTGGGCTTAACAGACTATAGTTTCTTGAGCATACGCACCGTGGTGCCGCCTTGTGGTTCAATGAACCAATCGACTTGATCCATAAAGTTTCGCATGAAAAAAATGCCGCGACCGGAAGTCTTTAAAAGATTATCTGCTTCGGTTGGATCAGGCACGTCCTCGGGCCGGAAGCCAGAACCTTGATCGTGGACCACGATCTGGATGGAGTCAGAAGAAGTCTTTACGTACACTTCGAAGAGCTTTGATTCGTCCTGCTGGTTACCGTGCAAGACAGCGTTAGTGACAGCCTCACGCACGGCCATGTCGATTCCAAAGCTGGCCTCTTCAGTAACTCCGGCATCATTCAAAAGCCCGGCAACCGTAGCGGCGGCTTCGTTAACCGCTTCGATCCGGCTTGGCAACCTGATTAGAGTCGTCTCTTCAGTCACAATAAACGGCATTGCCTCTCCAAGAGCGGTCGCGCCTGGATCCAGCTATTTCAGCAAACATCGAAGACTACCGGAGTTCGAGGGTGTAGCATGCTGGTGACCTGCATGTCAAGAAATCGGTTTTTGGGGTAGTGATGCAGTTTGCTCGTTCACGACTCTCACGCAGCATTCATTAGAGATCGTCAAATCATTTCAGACTGCTCAAGGTAAGATCGTCGATGAAGATACGGCCAGCCAGCAGAATACACGGGCGCGTTACTGTTCCCGGAGACAAGTCGATTTCTCATCGTGCGGCAACAATTGCTGCGCTGGCTAGCGGGAGATCAAGGCTTGTGAACTTTTCGTCGAGTGAGGATTGCGGCGCGACACTTCGCTGTCTGCGCGAGTTGGGTGTTGCCCTTGAGCAAGAGGGAAACACGGTAACGATTGAAGGTCGAGAGCGACTGCAGAAATCATCTCAAGTGCTTGATTGTGCGAATAGCGGTTCGACGATGCGGATGCTTGCGGGTGTACTTGCAGGACATGAGTTCTCCTCGATCTTAACCGGTGATTCTTCACTGCGGTCGCGTCCGATGATGAGAATTATCGAGCCGCTGGAAAAGATGGGAGCAAGAGTCGGGTCGGTTGATGGACAACCCCCTTTGAGTATCGTCGGCAGCGGCTCTTTAACCGCGATTGATTTTGAGATGTCCGTTGCGAGTGCCCAGGTGAAGTCGTGTGTCCTGCTTGCCGGAATGCGCGCGCAAGGTCAAACAACCGTGCTTGAGAGGCAATTAACGCGCGATCATACCGAGCGGATGTTGAACTTGTTCGGCGTACCAGTGACGACGGAACCACTTGACGGCAAGGGAGCTGGACTTAGTATTCAAGGCCCCGTGGTTCCTTCAGCTCGGGATGTGCACATTCCTGGAGACATCTCATCGGCAGCGTTCTTCATTGCCGCAGCAGCGTTGATACCACGATCGGATTTGGAGATTGTCGATTTGGGTGTCAATCCCACTCGCACCCAGTTCATCACCACGCTGCAGTCCCTGGGAATGGACGTGAAGGTCACCGACAGCGCTGAAGTAAGTAACGAACCGGTTGGGAAAGTTCGTGTCGTCGGAAGGGAGGCTGGCCTTAATTCGCAAAGGGCCGTTCAATCGAACAATCTTGCCATCGAGTTGATTCCGCAATTGATTGACGAATTACCGTTGCTCGCCGTTGTCGGCACTCAAATCACGGGCGGAATTGCTATTCGCGGCGCGCGAGAATTGCGTTTTAAAGAGAGCGACCGTATTGCGTCGACGGTGACGAACCTGCGAGCGATGGGTGCGGAGGTCGAAGAGTTTTCCGATGGACTAGCAGTGACTGGGCCACAGAGGCTGGGAGGCGCCGAGCTGGATTCATTTGGCGATCATCGCATTGCCATGGCTTTTACTATCGCCGCGCTGCTCGCAAATGGAGGGTCGACGCTGGTGGGAGCTGAGAGCGTAACAGTTTCTTTTCCAGAGTTTTTCCCGCTGCTTGAATCTATCGTCGAGTTCTGATGACCATGAGAAATCAGCGAATAATCCTCACCGGGTTCATGGGTTCCGGAAAAACCGCAGTCGCCAGAGCGCTTGGTGAGAAGTGGCAATGTGAAGCTATCGATCTCGATGAAGCTATCGCCAGAGCGGAAGGCCGTACGTCGTCGACAATAATAGAAGAGGATGGTGAGGAAGCTTTTCGAGCGATTGAGAATCAAGTGCTCCGTGCCGTACTGGATGTCTCTGCTACTGCTCAGGTAATCGCGCTCGGCGGCGGTGCGTGGATACAGCCCGAGAATCAGGAAGCTATCGCACGGGACAACTGCATCACTATTTGGCTCGATGCTCCCTTTGAACTCTGTTGGGGTCGAATCTCAGCGGGTCACATCAGGCCGCTCGCTGTAGACAGGGAGCAGTCTAAGAACTTGTTCGAGAAACGGAAGCCTCACTACTCAACTGCCCAAATTAGGATTGAAATCAACGGCGAAACCACCATTAATGAGGTTGCGGAGATGGTTGAACGGGTGGTGATAGACTTTTCACGGAGAAATGAGAGTGATTAAACCGTCAGACTCAAAAATGATCTCTATCCGAGAGGGCTGTGAGCAAGAAGTGCTTGCAGTGGGCGAAGAGAAGCAATCAGAACCGCGGAGCGCAGCGACCGGGCCGATTCGGAAGAAGCACGCAATTGACTAGAGTAGTTGAGAGATCTCTTCAAAACCAGTTGAATTTTTCGCGTCGGCCCGGTCGCTGCGCTCCGCGGTTCTGATTGCTTTGCGCCTCTGAATTGAAGTTGTGGGAAGTTGAAGCGGGGACAGGGTCCGCCTTCCTTGCAGTGAGACCGCGGAACTTGAGCGGTCCTTAGTTACCTATAGACTTCCAAGAGTCTCAAAACCCGTTACCATCAACGCAGTCTCATAAACATTAGCTATGTCCGGCTCGATCGCTACCGTACTGGTTCTCCTTCTGCTCGCGTTGATTCTCTTCGCGACTGAGCGCATTCCGATCGATATCGTCTCGATCGTGCTCGTGCTCGCCTTAATCCTTACCAACACCCTGACAGTTGCTGAAGCTTTCGCGGGATTTGGCAATGACATCGTGATCACAATCTCCGGCCTGTTCATTCTTACCGGGGGGCTGGTGAAGACAGGCGTGATCGACGCGGTAGGAAGACGCCTGCAGGGGATAGCCGGCGAAAGCGAATTTCGCATGGCGGCGATGGTCATGGTGGTGGCGGCAATGAGTGCTGCGGTGATGAAGAACACGACAACGACCGCGATGTTTCTGCCGGTAGTCCTGGCAATAGCCGCGCGTAAGAATATTAGCCCTTCGAAGCTGCTCATGCCGCTTGCGTTCGGTGCGATTCTCGGCGGCACGTGCACGCTCATCGGCACGTCAACCAACCTGGCTGTGAGTGGCGCCTTGCCGCGCTACGGGATGCAGCCGTTCTCGATGTTTGAGTTGACGCGCGTGGGCGTCACCATCGTTGGCGTGGGCATGCTTTACATGCTGTTAGTTGGATTGCGTTTGCTGCCGAATAGAGAACAGGAAAAATCCCTCACTGAGCAGTACCACGTTCGGCAATACATGTCTGAGGTGCTGGTCCTCGACGGCTCGCCGCTGATCGATAAGACGCTGTCGGAAGCGCGCATCGGTGACGAGCTCGATCTAACGGTAATTGGCATATTGCGTGGCGCTGAGCAGCGGAGACTCGCACCCAGCCGAGACCTGCGCATACGAGCTGGAGATCTGTTGCTGGTGCAGGGACGAGTCGAGGACATTCTTCGAGTGAAGAGCGAAGCAGGGATCGAGATCAAACCGGACTTCAAACTGAGCGACACGTTGCTCGAAGATGAAAGCGCTAAGATTGAGCTTTTTGAGGTAATGATCCCGCGCGGCTCGATTTTCGTTGCCCGCACTTTGAAGCAGCTCGGATTCCGGGCTCGTTATCAACTCACTGTGCTCGCGATTAACCGGCACGGTGTAGATCTGCTGTCGAAGATCAGCACCGTGAGGTTGCGCTTCGGCGACGTGCTACTGCTACAAGGCAGTCGTAATTGGGTTGAACAGCTGGCGAGCGACGGTTCGATTCTTTTGCTGGAAGAGATTTCAGAACGTCAGGCACGCCCAACAAAAAGACGCTGGGCAATTGTCGCATTCATTCTTTTCATAACGCTCTCGATCACACACTTCACACCTTTGTCCGTAGCCGTTTTGGCGGGTGCACTGGTGCTGCTTGTAAGCGGTGCAGTTCGCGCGCAGGAGATTTACGAGATGATCGAGTGGCGCCTGATCGTGCTGATCGCCTGCATGATTAGTTTCGGCGTGGCTATGGAGAAAACCGGCGCCGATCAATATCTTGCCGATCTCATCGTCAGAGCGACGGGACAATACGGACCGCTGGCTGTGCTCGCAGGATTCTTTCTGATGACGATCGCCCTAACCCAACCGATGTCGAATCAAGCCGCGGCGCTGGTGATGTTGCCAATCGCCATCAAGACGGCGCTTGTTTTGGGGCTGAACCCGCGGACATTCGCCGTGACCGTCACTTATGCCGCCTCATGTTCGTTTTTAACCCCGCTCGAACCGGCCTGTGTCCTCATCTACACTCCTGGCCGTTACCGCTTCCTGGATTTTGTTAAGGTCGGCTCAATTTTGACAGTCGCTGTTTTCCTGATTGTTATGTGGCTAGTACCCATTTTCTGGCCGCTTCATATCTGACCAACGCAGATTGTTTTTCAGTTGCAAGGTTGCTTACACGGGGGGCGGTCACTATAATGCGCGGCATTCCCGAGACGCGTTCAACTGGCAGGAAGACGCGTCAATCAGCGAAAACAGCACACTGATAAATGGCGACCCCAATTAGATGGAAACAACGCGGACGTTTCGTGCCTTTAGGTAACGGTCCGTTAAATGGCGGCAGTCCTGAAACTCCCCTGCGGGCTTTGGCGTTGAACCTGACCCAGGCGGCGCGTTCGGCTTTAACTGAGCCTTACATGCTGACGATTGAGCACCGCCAGATTTATCTCAAACGTTTACCCAAATCCCTCGATGGGTTCCGCGTAGTTCAGCTTTCCGATATTCACCACAGCGCGTTTACCAGTCGTGAGCAGATCGAACGCGCAGTCGAAACTGCCAATAGCCTGCAAGCCGATATTGTTGCCCTGACCGGCGATTACATCTCAAAAGAGCGAAAGTACGCCGCGCCCTGTGCAGAAATGCTCGGCAAGTTGAGAGCTCGCTTTGGTGTTTTTGCGGTGCTGGGAAATCATGATCATTGGGTTGATGCTGCTTTAATGACCGACCTTTTTCGGGCGGAAGGCATCACGGTCCTGATCAACGAAGGCATGCGATTCGAGCAACGGGGCGGCTCGTTCTGGCTCGCAGGTGTTGACGACACGATGGTGGGGCTTGAGGATCTGCCACTTGCCATGGCCGGCTCCAGCGAGACCGAGATGAAGCTCCTGCTGGCCCACAATCCAATCATTCTGCGCCGCGCCGCTCATGCCGGAGTCGACCTCGTTCTAAGCGGTCACACACACGGCGGCCAGGTTACCTTGCGCTCTGAAAAAGGCGCATCAGGTAGACCGAGACGGCGTTTGCTCAAAGGATTGGCAAGGCAGGCGGCAACACAGATTTACGTTTCCCGCGGCCTCGGAACAGTCGTTTTGCCAATCAGGTACGGATGCCCTCCAGAAGTTTCGTTGTTGGAATTGCGCTGTTTGAGCTAAACATCGGCGTTCCTCGAAAACGACTAAAGGACCAAGGTTCGCCCCATCTCTGAATGTCCTCCCGCATAGTTACCGTCCCGAATCTGCTCACCATCTTCAGGATGGTGCTCATCCCGGTTTTTGTTACCTTAATTTTTTATCAGCGATTTATCTGGGCGTTGGCTGTCTTCGTGATTGCGGGACTGACCGATGGTCTGGATGGGTTACTCGCACGCCGGTTTGATCAAGCGTCGCAACTGGGAACGATCCTGGATCCCATCGCAGACAAGCTGATGCTCGTGACCGCGTTCGTCGTCTTGTCGTTGAGAAGCGTCTTTCCGCAGCCTTTGCCTGGGCATCTGCCGATTCCGTTTTGGGTGACAGTGGCAGTAATCAGCCGCGACGTCTTTATTGTTGTGGGTGCCGCTGCGATCAATATCATGACTGGGTTTCGGGGGTTTAGGCCTTCGTTGCTCGGAAAGATCAATACGGCAGTACAGATCATTGGAATTGCCGCCATCATGTTTGCCGCCAGTTTTCCTTACGGAACCGGGTACTACTTGCCCACCATTTACCTGACCGTTTTCACCTTTGCCTTGTTTTCCGGGCTTCATTACGTGTTCTTCGTGTCGCGATTAATGAACGAAGACCGCCGCCAAACGTCTCAAGATCCCTAATCTGATGATTTGAGCTGTAACAGTTTGCAGCTTTGGGAACGTGGAAATGCAGGTTGGCAATTTGCCGGTTGGGACGTGCCAATCAAGGTTGGGTAATTTGCCGGTTGGGAAGGTGGGCAAGCTGAGCGAGTTGACTCAACTTCAAAGGCACTCCGCAACCCTGCACGGACGGCTTTGCACAAGAATAAATACTCAACGGTAAATCTGCGGGGTGAAGCCTTGGACCCCAAGCGCAAAACGATCAGAACCGCGGAGCGCAGCGACCGGGCCGATTCGGCATCCGGATACCCGGGATCAACCGGAACGTATACGCCGCCTGCTTTTAAGATAGCCAATATTCCTACCAGCATATCCATACTTCTTTCTATGCATACGGGCACCATCGCTCCCTTTTTGAGTCCCCTCTTTTGTAAATAATATGCCAGTTGATTGG
>JANNON010000224.1:0-4125 GCA_031399105.1 Blastocatellia bacterium
GTCCAGTGCCGCACCAAAGGCCTGACACATGAACGCACTCGATCACACGTCCCACGGCCAGAAAACCACTTGCACCCCTGGGGGCATCCACACATGAAGTAGCGAAAAGGGGAACGCTGGGACATCCTCGCGAGGCTAGGCGACAGCCCCATCCTGCTCAAGGAATTTGCCCTCACAACGCCGTGTATTGCGCTTGAAGCTGGAAAGAAATACAAGCGGCGGTTAAATAGGCCGCTTACGGGGAGTAGCCTACCTACGAATCGTACGAAATCTGGGCGAACCGTGCGACCTCTGGGCTGACCCTGCGACCCTACGATTCTCATTGACAGAATGTTGATCGCGGCGGTCACCGCCGCGTGCGCGGTGGGACATCAACAATGCGCGGCCGTAAGTCAACGGGGCTGACCAAATGCGTAACTGACTGTGACCGAAGGAAGATTTGATGGACATGGTTAAAAGCGAAAAGTATTCGGTACCAGTCCGGCTCACGTTAGTCGGTGGTATCCAAGGGTATGGCGTAGTGTTTCTAGAGAACAATCAACGCATTGTGGATATGGTTTGCGGAGAAAGGCAATTTGTTCCATTTAAGTCAGCCCGTTCGCTTAGCCTTATGAACAAAATAAACGTCATGCAAATCGACATCCTGCCAGTCGAAGAGATGAAACAGCAGGAAAATCAGTTCCCCAGAGCTGATTTTCACTACTTGACCAATAATCAGTGGTAAGCCGTCAAGCGGGAGTGTCGCAGCTTGAGTTCCGACGACCTTGACATGGGTATCGCTAAACGCCCCAGCTGTCGCAATGCTCAAATACTTGAACCCGGACTTTGATTGTGCAATCTCCAATATGGAGTTGAAGGACGCATTGTGGACCAAGATCTACACGGGAGCGCACAAACTCTGAGCGTGGGCTAACCCAGTACTACTTTGCCGTCACACTGAAACGGATTAGGCTGTCCTACATTGGCATTTGTACGGGTGAACTGCTGCAGGCTGGAACAGGACTGATCTGTCTTAAGGTAAGAGGTACAAGGTGCTTGGGCAATTATGATTGCGTTCTGAGCATCGTGAGGAGGAAAATGAAGGCAAATCATACCGACCCAGCTTCGCCAGCATATCAGGCGCAGGCTCCGGAGGATAGCATGGCGGTGTATTCTCAAGCCAAGATTGCGGACATTTCTGCGCAGCTGCAGCGCTACCAGACGGCGCTTGAAACAATTCCGCAGGGTCTGTGTTATTTTAACCGAGATCAGCAGTTGGTATTTTGCAACCGGTACTACTGCGAAATCTACCGACTGCAGCCCGAGGATGTCTTGCCCGGCACCAGTTTGGCTGAGATCGTGGCCCTGCGGGCAGCCGTCGGCACCTGTCCGAAGGAAGCTGACAAGTATGTCTCTTGGTGCGCCGAAATCAATTCGGGCTCCGGCACAAGAAGTTGGACAGCCGAGCTGAATGATGGGCGCACAATTCATGTCTGTCACTATGCGCTGCCAGATGGCGGCTGGGTTTCGCTGCACGAGGATTTTACTGAGCGCAAGGCCAAAGCCAAAGGCATCCCCGCCGGTGAAATCGTCTCAACTCAGGCACTGATCGACTGGGTGCCGGATTACCTGTGGGTCAAGGATACCGAAAGCCGTTTTGTCATCATCAACAAGGCGGTGAGCGATGACAGCCGCCGTTCTGACACCAGCGACATGATCGGTTTGAGCGATTTCGATTTACATACCCCGGACCTCGCCCGTGACTTTCGCGCGCAGGAGCTTGAAATCCTTCAAAGCGGTCAGCCGATAGTCGATCGGGAGGAATATGTCGTCGGTGGCACCGGCATCGGGCGCTGGCTGCTCTCGACGAAAGTTCCGATGCGCAATGAACAGAACGAGGTCATCGGTTTGGTTGGCATCGCTCGCGACATCACCGAACGCAAGAAGGCCGATGCGCTGCGCGACGAGCAATCGAAAATCCTGGAAATGATCGCGATGAGCGCTCCTTTGGAAACAGTGCTCGACTGTCTGATGCGGCTGCTGGAATCGCAGTTGCCAGACATCTACGGTTCGGTGCTGCTGCTGGAGCCAGATGGCCACCACCTGCGCCATGGCGCTGCGCCGAGCATGCCGGATGCATACTGCAATGCCATCGATGGTATTCGCATCGGCCCGAAAGTCGGATCCTGCGGCACCGCGGCCTATCGCCGCGAAACTGTGATTGTCTCCGATATTGAGCATGATCCGCTCTGGGAGGATCATGTCGATCTAGCAATGGCAAACGGCTTCCGGTCCTGCTGGTCCATGCCGATCTTTTCGCATCATGGCAGCGTGCTTGGCACCTTTGCAATCTATTCGGGCACCGTGCGAGAGCCGGTGGCCGCTGAGACTAGGCTGATCGATGTCACCACCAATATTGCCGCCATCGCAATTGATCGCAAACAGGCGGAAGATCGCATTCATTTTCTGGCCAACCATGATGCGTTGACGGGCCTTCCCAATCGTACCCTGTTGAAAGATCGGCTCTCGCAATCGATACTGCGGGCGCAGCGCTATGACACCTGGGTGACGGTAGTGTTCCTCGATCTTGATAACTTCAAGGCGATCAACGACACGCTAGGCCATAATGCCGGGGACACGCTTCTGAAAACTGTTGCAAGCTGCATGTGCGCTCAGGTGCGATCAACGGATACGGTCGTACGGATCGGCGGTGACGAATTTGTGATCATGCTTCTTGATCAACCCAAGAACATAAACACCATTTCCGCCACTTTGCAGAAAGTAAATGATGCAATTGCTGAGACGATTCACCTTGAAGGCCAAGCGGTCAAGGTTACAAGCAGCATAGGGGTCGCCATCTATCCCAATGACGGGACCGATGGCGAAACGTTGTTGGCCAATGCTGATGCTGCAATGTATCGAGCCAAAGAGATTGGTCGCGACAATTTCCAGTTTTACACGACTGACCTGAACCTCAAGGTCCGCGAAAAATTCATTCTGCAGGGTGAAATGCGCGATGCACTTACCCGGTCAGAATTCCTGTTGCTTTATCAGCCGCAGGTCGATCTGCGGAGCGGGCGGATCTTTGCGGTCGAAGCCTTGATCCGCTGGATGCATCCGACTCAAGGCTTGATCCTGCCTTTCGATTTCATTCCAATTGCCGAGGAAACCGGCTTGATCGTCCCGATTGGCGACTGGGTGCTACACGAAGCCTGTCGTCAGAACAAGGCTTGGCAGAATTCCGGCCTGCCCCATATTCGCGTCAGTGTGAATGTCTCGGCGCGCCAATTCCGTCAAAATAATCTGATCAATGGCGTCGTCAACGCCTTGGCGGATAGTGGGTTGGAGGCGAAATATCTTGAGCTTGAAATCACCGAAAGCCTCATCATGCAGGATGTCGAGCAAGCAGTTACGGCGATGCGAGCCCTGGAAAGCCTAGGAGTTCAGATTTCAATTGATGATTTTGGGACGGGGTACTCCAACTTCAACACATTGAAAACCTTCCCGATTGCCCGGCTGAAGATCGACAAATCCTTCGTCAACGATCTGCTTGGCAATGACAGCGACCGGGCCATCACAAGCGCCATGATCACTCTGGGGCAAAACTTGAAGCTCCGGGTGATTGCGGAAGGGGTCGAGACGGCGGAACAGGTGGCCTTTCTCCGCGCTCATAATTGCGACGAGATGCAGGGTTTTCATTTCAGCGAGCCGATCGGCTTCGAGGCCGTTGCATCACTGCTGGCCCATAGCCCCTAACTGAGCGCCTTTGAGGTCGCATACGGAGGGGGCAATTGAAAGTAAATAGGTGGGCATTGTAAACCGCTCCGGGTTTGCCGGAGGTTGATTTGGATTAGGCACTGTTGACAAAAGGGGTTCACGCGGCGCGCTGAATGTGATTCAAGCTGGTATCTGCGATGGAGACCAGCTTGTCACGAGACCTGATGTCGGACGAGGAATGGGCGTTTCATGCACGCTTCATCTTGGCTGTCCGCGCCCCGAACGGACGCAAACCTAAGGACCATCGGCTTGTTCTGGATGGGATTTTCTGGATAGCCCGGACGGGATCGCCCTGGCGCGACCTGCCCGAAGAGTTCGGCACGTGGTCGAGCGTCTACCGCCAGTTCCGGCGCTGGACGCTGGCGGGGC
>JANNON010000229.1:0-1701 GCA_031399105.1 Blastocatellia bacterium
GGCCCGGTCGCTGCGCTCCGCGGTTCTGATTGCTTCTCTTCCCCCCTGCCCGGCACTTCTTGTACAAAGCCGAAGCAGTCACGATGCGTATAGTTGACCCGACGCTACCGCGCTACGTAACTGACTGCACTCAAAACCTGAGTTCGAGCACGTCAGGTAACAAGTACTCTCTACCGCCTGCCTGCACGGCTAGCGTGGGCCAATCAGGCGTCGCGGTGATGATCTCGACGTCATCCTCGAAGGCGATGCACGTTTCCTCTACTTTGGAGCCGGTGACAGAAGGGTTCCAGGCAAAGGCCTGACTCGTTTGCACAACCTCAGCCGCGTGCGGATGGGCCACCCAATCACGCGTTCGATAACCTGCCGCGCCCCCCTGATGGTGCAACTTCTCTTCACCTAAAAAACCCGCTGCCGCGTAAGCATCAGCCGCGATCTTGTAAAGCGCACTGCCCTTGACTCCCGGTCTAGTCGCCGCGAAGAGTTCTGCGTTCACACTGGCACTCGCGCGAATTCGACGGTCGAGATCCTCCGGCTTCTTCCCTGCGCACACGATTCGAGTGAGCGAAGCAACCAGCCCGTGACGTTTTGCACAGACGACGATCATTACCTGATTCTGCCAGGCAACTTCCCCTGGAACCGGATGACGATAACGACGCAAGCGGTCGTCAGCGGCAACCAGCGTCACCACGGCCGTAGCGCCGACTCGCGCCAGCGCATCATTCGCTCGACGCGCTATCTCCTGCTCCGTGATTCCCGGCTCGAGCGATCTTCCGACTTCGCCAATAACGCGTCCTGCGTCACTCGCCAATTTTCGAAAACGATCAACCTCCGCGTCCGTCAGCTGATAACGTTGAGCAGCGATCGCTTCCTGCATCGGCATTACGGAAGGGCCCGCTGTGAAGTCGGCAGCCAGCGGCGTTGAACCAGTGACGAGCTTCGTTGCGAGTTCGGGGACGAGCAAAGGACTGGCCTTCTCATCTTCCCAGGCAAACTCAATAGGCTCGTAGTCTTGTCCGGACAACTCCTCGCCGAGCATTCGTGCCATTTCGATCTTATTCGCGAGCACAAACCGCTTGCAGTCCTTGCGAATGAATAGAGTGGCGACTCCGCTCTCGTTGGTTGAATCGACGCCATTAGTGCCGCCAGCCGTGAGCCACGCGAAATTTGGTTGCGTATTTAGCAACACTCCACCCACTTGCGCTTCAGCACAAAACTTCTGTAACCGATCCATCTTTACGTCTATTTCCTGAACTCATGCTCTCTTCGCTTTGATTGCCTCGAGCCGATGAGACCTTGAAACGATCACAGGTCGAGAAACTTTTTCCGGTGTCTCGGTTCAGGCAACATGCACGTGTCATACTTTCCAAACACTCGATAACGATTGCGGGCTACCAGGTCGTAAACCTTATCTCGTAGGAATCGCGGAATCAGTTTTCCGATTGCGCCAACACGCCAAACCCCACCTAACTCTCCAGCAAGGTGGAGGATCGCGTCCGATCTAGCTAACACCTGCTCATTTGTCTCTCCGGAATTCACCGCTACATAGACCGTATCCAGATCGTGAGAGTCGAATCCGTGTCGTTGCAAAAGCGTCGTCGCGAAATTGCTCTGCAGCGCCGCGAACCGCAAGCGGTCGTAACGATCGTGTTTCAAAAGGAACTGCGTCAGCTTATTGCAGAGTCCGCAAACGCCGTCGTAGAG
>JANNON010000255.1:0-9226 GCA_031399105.1 Blastocatellia bacterium
ATCATCGACATCACCGAACGGAAGCGTGCTGATCAAATGCTGCGCGAGAGCGAAGAGCGGCTGCACACCATCATCGAGAACCTGAGTGAGGGACTGGTGATTGCGGATCTTAGTGGACAACTCCTGCATTGGAACAGGACTGGTTTGCAGATGCACGGCCTGTCCAGCGAAGACGAGTACCTGCAAAACCTTCCCGAACTGCAAGAACTCTTTGAACTCTCGACGTTGGACGGGTCAATTCTGGAGGTCGACCAATGGCCATTGCAGCGAATCATCAATGGCGAACAACTGGCCAACTACGAAATTCGTTTGCGCCGTCTCGATATGAACTGGGAACGTGTTTTCAGTTATGGCGGCTGCATCATCAAGGAACCGAGCGGTCAGCCCTTGGCCTTCGTAACCGTCATCGACATTACCGAGACCAAGAAAGCGGAGGAGAAATTACGAAGAAGCCAGGAACAACTGGCCGGCATCATCGCCTCAGCGATGGATGCGGTCATAACGATTGACGAGGAGCGGCGCATCGTCCTCTTCAATGGCGCTGCCGAGCGCATGTTTCTTTTTCCCGCCGATGAGGCAATCGGTCAATCACTCGACCGTTTCATGCCAGAACGCTTTCGCAATACCCATCAAACGCACCTCGAGGTTTTTGGGAAAACACAGCTCACCGGACGCTCAATGGGAGCATCGGACGCTCCTTCTGGGTTACGCGCAGACGGAGAGGAATTCCCAATCGAAGCTTCTATATCCCAAATCGAATCAAGTGGTCGAAGGTTCTTTACAGTATTCCTGCGCGATATCACGGATCGTAAGCGCGCTGAACAGTCGATCAAGGAGCAAGCCAAAATTCTTGATATGGCTCCCGTGTTAATTCGCGATACCAAGGCCCGGATCGTTCTTTGGAACAGAGGATCCGAGCTGATGTTTGGATGGACGGCGTCAGAGGCGCTTGAGAAGATTACTCACCACCTGCTTAAAACCGAATTCCCACGCCCGCTAGAAGAGATCAAAGCTCGGCTTTACGCTCACAATCACTGGGAAGGCGAATTAATCCACACTACAAAGGACGGCCGCCGCCTGGTGATTGCCAGTCACTGGGTACTGCATCGGGACGAACACAACAAACCCAAAGCCGTCCTCGAAGTAAACAACGACATTACCGAGCGGAAGTTGGCTGAACAAGAGGTTCACCGGCTCAATGAGGAGCTCGAGCAGCGCGTTGCCGACCGCACCGCGCAACTGCAAGCAGCCAACAAGGAGCTTGAATCGTTTTCCTACTCAGTCTCGCATGACCTGCGTGCTCCGTTGCGACACATCAATGGCTTCAGTCAGGCGCTGCTCGAAGATTGCGAGGACCAGTTGGACGCGAATGGGAAGAACTACCTGCACCAGGTTCGCAATGCCAGCCAGGAGATGGCGCAACTGATCGACGACGTGCTGCAACTGGCGCGCGTGACGCGTACTGAGATGCACCGCGAGGAAGTAAGCCTGAGCGAGCTGTCCCAATCCGTAATTGATGATTTGCGAAAAGCGAATGGGAGGCAGGCCGTTACGGTGCAGATCGAAGCAGGGATGTGCACGCACGGTGACAAACGGCTGCTGAGAATAGTGCTTGTGAATCTCATCGGTAACGCCTGGAAATTCACCTCCAAGCGCGCGCCGGCAGAGATCGTCATTGGTAGTCAGAAGATCAATGGCGAGAGGTCGTACTTCGTTCGCGACAACGGCGCTGGATTCGATATGAAGTACGTTAATAAGTTGTTCCGTGCTTTTCAGCGACTCCACACCGCGCGTGAGTTCGAAGGCACCGGCATCGGCCTCGCCACCGTGCAGCGAATCGTGACTCGACACGGAGGCCGCGTGTGGGCAGACGGTAAGGTTGATGAATGCGCTACGTTTCATTTTGCTTTACCGGAATTCCAGGAGACAGGAGATGTACGACAAGGTGATCCTACTGGTTGAAGACAATCCGCGAGACGAAGCGCTGACAATGCGGGCCCTTCAGAAAAGCAACATCGTTAACGACGTGATCGTTGTGCGCGATGGTGTCGAGGCGCTCGACTATTTTTTCGGAACAGGAATTTATGAAGACCGGGATTTGTCAGTGATGCCGCAACTGGTCCTGTTGGACCTGAAATTACCGAAGGTCGATGGTCTCGAAGTTTTGCGAAGGATCCGAGCCGACGACCGTACCAGGCAGCTTCCGGTCGTCGTTTTCACGTCCTCGAGCGAAGAGGAAGACGTCATCAGCAGCTACAGTCTGGGTGCTAACAGTTACGTTCGTAAGCCGGTTGCATTTGATGAGTTTCTGGAGGCCACGAAGCAGTTAGGGCTTTACTGGCTGGTTCTGAATGAGGTCGCTCCCACCCAGTGATCAGCGAGTATGAATAGACGCTTACGAGTGCTCCATGTCGATGATTCAGAGCGAGATGTCGTTCTCCTTACCCGTCATTTATCGCGCGCCGGCTACGAACTCACATTCGAGCGGGTGGATACGGCTGCGCATCTGAGCGCCGCACTAGAGACGAAAGAGTGGGATCTAATCCTCTGTGACTACTCGATGCCGCAATTCAATGCCCTCGCCGCGCTCAAACTCCTAAAAGATACAGAGCTCGATATTCCTCTCATCATCATTTCAGGAACCGTTGGCGAATCGGTGGCGGTCGAGGCAATGCGCGCCGGTGCACACGACTATTTGATGAAGGACAATCTCACGCGACTCGGGCCCACGATCGAGCGTGAGCTGCATGAGGCGGAGAACCGTCGGGCGCGACGACGAGCTGAAGACGCTCTCAAAGCCTCTGAGCGAGAACTGCGCACGCTGTTCGAGGCGATGACCGACGTAATCCTCGTGCTCGATATTGACGGGCGCTTCTTAAAGATAGGATCGGCGGATCGATCTCAGCTCTTCAGATCTCCCGAGCAGTTGCGGGGCAGGACACTTCACGACGTGTTCCCGAAAGAGCAAGCCGATTTCTTTCTTGCTCATATTCGTCAGGCTTCGGGCGATGGAAAGTTACACCGAGTGGAATACAGTCTTCAGATTGGCGAGAAGCAAGTTTGGTTTGACGGTAGTGTTTCTCCGATGTCCACGGATGCTGTTCTTTGGATTTCCCGCGACATTACCGAACGCAAACGTGCTGAAGAAGAGAAAGCGCAGATGATCAGTCGGATGGAGAATCAGCGCCAACGCCTGAACAGCATCGTCGCGACCGTGCCCGGCGTGGTCTGGGAATCGTTGGGGGTTCCGGATACTGGGAATCTGAGGACTGGCTTTGTCAGTGACTATGTCGAAACGATGCTTGGTTATAGCTGCGAAGAATGGCTTTCCACACCGAATTTTTGGTTAACAATTATCCACCCAGACGATCGGGAACGGGCCACTCGCGAGGGAGCGGAAGCGTTCGCGAGCGGGACCAACTGCACTAGCGAATTCCGATGGATCAGCAAGGACGGACGTCCAATCTGGGTCGAATCGAACTTCATGGTCATCACTGAGAATGGCCAACCAGTCGGCTTGCGTGGCGTCACCACCAACATCAGTAAACGCAAGCGCGCTGAAGAGGCCTTGCGAGAAAGCGAAGTGCGCTACAAAGGATTGATCGATGCGGCTTTTGACGGTGTGGTGATGATGAAGGACCGAATAATCATGACGGCCAATCGGTCCTTTGCAGAAATGTTCGGTTATGACGTAGCAGAGCTGGTTGGCATGGATGTTTTGCGGCTGACTTCAGAGAGTGATTATGTCCGTTCAAAAATCGCTTCAAACCAACCTCGATATGAAACGGTGGGGTTGAAGAAAGATGGGTCCTTCATCAACATCGCGGTATCGGCAAAGCTTTGCTTGTACCAGGGAGAGAACGTGCGTCTTACTGCCGTCCGGGATATCACCGGGCGCAAACGCGCCGAGGCGGCGTTGCGCGAGTCGGAAGAACGCTACCGAGAACTCGTGGAAAACGCTCGCGACATCATCTATACGCACGACCTCCAGGGTAATTACACCTCAGTTAACAAGGCCAGCGAAGAGATCACCGGATACACGCGGGAAGAGGCTCTGCAATTGAATTTTGAAAAAGCCATCGCGCCCGAATACGTCGAGAAAGCGCGCCGGATGCTGAAGAGTAAGCTCAATGGCAAAGCTGAAACGGTTTACGACCTGGAAGTCATCGCGAAGGATGGCCATCGGATTGCGGTTGAGGTCAACACGCGGCTGATCGTCGAGGACGACGTTCCCGTCGGCGTGCAAGGAATTGCGCGAGATGTCACCGAACGCAAACGGGCTGAAGCAATGCAAGTCCGCCGGTCCGCTCAGATCGCATTGCGTGGAGAGATCAATGCCGCACTCGCCGAAGGAGACACCCCGCTGCGAGGAATTCTTGCTCGTTGTGCCGAAGCCATGGTCCAACGCCTGGGTGCGGCATTCGCCCGTATCTGGACGCTGAACAAGGATGCGCAGCTGTTAGAGCTGCAAGCGAGTGCAGGTCTGTACACACACCTCGACGGGCCCCATTCGCGAGTACCAGTTGGTAACTTCAAAATAGGGCGCATCGCTGAGCACCGGCGGCCACACATCACTAATGATGTTCAGAACGATGGCGAAGTAAGCGACAAGGAGTGGGCGAAGCGGGAAGGAATGCTCGCGTTCGCCGGCTATCCGTTGATCGTGGAAGACAGACTGGTGGGTGTAATGGCGATGTTCGCAGGAGCGAAGCTCGCCGATGACACACTCGACGCACTCGCGTCAGTGGCAGACATCATCTCTCAGGGAATTGAACGCAAGCGTGCGGAAGTCGCCTTGCGCACCAGCGAGGACCAGCTCCGGCAATCGCAAAAACTGGAAGCCGTGGGCCAGTTGGCCGGTGGTGTCGCGCACGACTTCAACAACATGCTCACCGTCATCAATGGCTACAGCGATCTCCTCTTGAGAAAGATGAGTCAGGGCGATGAGATGCGATTGAAGGTCGAAGAGATCAAGAAAGCAGGCGAGCGTGCCGCGGGCCTCACGCGACAACTGCTGGCTTTCAGCCGCAAGCAGGTGCTGCAACCTAAGGTTCTGAAACTCAACGCGGTCGTGGCTGACATTGAAAAAATGTTGCGCCGCCTAATCGGTGAGGACATCGACCTTCTGACAATCCTCGAGCCTTCGTTGGGCCAAATCAAAGCAGACCCTGGCCAGATTGAACAGGTGATCCTTAACCTTGCCGTGAATGCTCGTGACGCTATGCCTCAGGGTGGCAAGCTTACGATCGAGACAACCAATGTTCGCCTGGATAGTGAATATGCCGGAAGGCACACGGCGGTTAGACCCGGACGCTATGTGATGCTGGCAATAAGCGACACTGGGAGCGGCATGGACGCCGAGACCCAGGCGCACATCTTCGAACCATTCTTCACAACCAAAGAAAAGGGGAAAGGGACCGGCCTCGGCTGCTCAACCGTCTATGGAATCATCAAGCAGTCGGAGGGCAATATCTGGGTCTACAGCGAGGTAGGGAAAGGCACCACGTTCAAGGTCTATCTGCCCAGGGTAGACTCGGAAGAGCAGCTCGAAGGAGCCCATGAAGCCCATCCTCTGCCGCAAGGTCGAGAGATGGTATTGCTCACTGAAGACGAAGAACCGGTGCGCCGACTAGCACGCGTCATCCTGGAGACGAATGGCTACCAGGTGCTGGATGCGTCCAGTGGCGATGAAGCGCTTTCCATTTTCAAAGCCCACCCGGGCGAGGTGGATCTGATCATTACAGACGTGGTGATGCCTAAGATGAGCGGTCCAGAGTTGGCCCAAAGTCTGGAAGCGCTGAGTCCTGGTATCAAGATTCTGTATCTCTCCGGCTACACCGACGACGCGATCGTGCGCCATGGTCTGCTGGATCAAAAAATGGCTTTCCTGCAAAAGCCTTTTACTCCCGATGCATTGCTCCGCAAGGTGCGCGAGGTGTTGACGGCAACGAATCAATCAACATGACGGAGCATCTACGAGCATTAGTAATTGATGACGAGGCACAACTGCGCTCCTTCGTCGCTTCCGTACTGCGTGATGACGGTTGGGAAACAACTGAAGTCGAGTCAGCCGAGCGGGCCTTTCAACTGCTGAATGAACACAACTGGACGGCAGTCTTTTGCGATGTGATGCTCGGCGGCACGGACGGTTACGACGTGTTGCGGCGCTTTAAAGCCGAGTTGCCGGCCACAAAAGTGATCTTGATGACCGGGCACGGCAGCGCCGCCGGTGCCCTTGATGCCACAGCCTTTGGCGCTTACGACTATCTGCTGAAACCGTTCGGCGTTGACGAACTGCTATCTCTCTCGCAGGCTTTGCGCGAACAGTTTGTAAGTCGGCCTGCTCAGCGACTGCGTGCCGGCCGCGGTGAGACTTTGTATCAGTCAGACATCGATCTGGTGGGCAGGAGCGCTGTGTTCATCGATGTGATGAAACACGTGGGACGAGTGGCAGCCACGAATCTTCCGGTCCTTTTGAGCGGCGAATCCGGAACGGGCAAAGAAGTCATCGCTTCTGCCTTGCATCGACGCAGCCTGCGCGCGGACAAACCCTTCGTTGCAGTTAATTGCGGAGCCATTCCTGCTGAGTTGATCGAATCTGAACTGTTTGGACATGTAAAAGGATCTTTCACAGGCGCGGAACGTGACCGGCGCGGCTTGTGGGAAGAGGCCAATGGCGGCACGGTTTTTCTCGACGAGATCACCGAAACCACTCCAGCGTTTCAAGTGAAGCTATTGCGTGCGTTGCAAGAAGGCGAGATCCGGCGGGTGGGTTCGAACCAAACCACGCTCGTTGACGTGCGGGTGATCGCCGCCAGCAACCGGGATGTCGAGAAGGAGATCGCGGCAGGTAAGTTTCGCGAGGATCTGTTCTATCGCTTAAATGCGGTGTCAATTGTGCTGCCACCTTTGCGCGAACGTCATGAAGATATTCTGCCGCTGGCGAAGTGCTTTGCGGAACGTGTCTATTCAGTAAATCCCATCGTCAGGTTTTCTCCAGAGGCGTTGGTTCTGCTCAAGAAGTACTCATGGCCAGGCAACATTCGCGAGTTGGAGAACGCCGTAGTGCGCGCGGCCGCAATTTGCGACGGCGCCATTCGCGCGCAAGATCTGCCGGACCGAGTTCGTAATCATCAGCAAATGCCGGCGGACTCCGGCGGTGTACCAACCGACGAGGTGCCTGCTGTTGAAGAGGAATTGGTAACGTTAGCGAAAGTGGAGGGCCGTTATGTTGCGCGCGTACTCGCGCACACTCGCGGGAACAAGCAAGCAGCTGCCCGGGTATTAGAGGTGGATCGAAAGACTCTCGACCGCATGATCAAACGACACCACATCACGCTCTAAGTGCGAGTCTTGCGAGTTCCTAAGTGATGGATGTTGGTCGAGGTAGTTCATTCAGCTCAGCCAGGAGTGAAACCAACTGCGGCAGATCCTCCTGCGTCAAAATCGGTAGGTTGTCGAAGTCGAGGTCAATCGTCAGCGTTGACTGCCATTCTGTAAACTCCCGTCGTGCTCTGTCGCCATCCGCATTCAGTGACGAAAGATACACAACGTCGCTTTTCTTAAGCGCCGCACGCGCGGACGATTTGATCGTTCCGCCATCGGCTCGAGCACACATGATCGCAAGATCGGGAGTGACGAACTCAAGCAGGCTATTACCTTCGATAATCACTGCCTCGCTCTTAACGCGCGCTATCGCCTCTTGAATTCCCTGCTCAACTCGATCGTCGTTGACAATTACCCAGTGAACGTTAGCCGCGCCCGCTTCCCAAAAAAGTCCCGTGTCCTTTCCGGCTTCAAAGTTGGCTTCCCTTCCGGATCGAACCACGGGCTCAGCTCGCAAAAGATCGCTAACACAACAAGCCTCCGGATCTCTGCCACACGAACGCGAGTGACCGCGCGTAACCTTGACGGCTTCCCAGCCGCGCAGCCGACGCAGGAGCTCGCACACCAGCGTTGTCTTTCCCACGTTTGATGAAAATCCGCTGACTACCACAATTCCTGGTCGCTGAAGGTCCATTTGGTCACACTATAATTGCAAAAGCCTCAACGCCATAATCACGATGCTCAGCGTGATGATCAGAGTTTTGCCCTCAAGCTGCGGTCTCCTGCCGAAACAACGCAAGGCTTTGCACAAAAGTGCCGGCGGGGGCGAAGAGAAGAAATCAGAACCAAGGAGCGCAGCGGCCGGGCCGATTCCAAAGAAGCACGCCATGACTAGAGCAGTTAAGATCTCTTTCAAAACCAGTTGAATTTTTCGCGCCGGCGCGGTCGCTGCGCTCCTCGGTTCTGATTGAGTCTCGTGTGTTTTCTTATGGGTCGATAATCGTCCTTGTACAATACGCACGAAGCACCCGATCACACTTATGCCGGAGCATCCCTGAGTGGCCTTCGACTTGCTCCCAGAAACAGTAATATGAAGTTCTTTAGACAGGTTAGTCAGCGCACCCCGCTGCTAATGCGCGCTGCTAATGTTAGTGAAACAGAACTAAAATCAACCCTTCAGGAGAGAATCATGAGGAAGTATTTCATCTTATTAACCGTCGCGATCGTCGCAAGCAGTCTTTTGACTTACGCCAACGCTCAGCACACCGGACATATGGTCGATATGAAAAACGCTCAGGGCGAAAGCGTCGGCATGGCGATGATTTCCGGATCAGGAAAAGGCGTGAAGATAAAACTCGATCTTAAAAACCTGCCACCCGGATCACACGCGATTCATATTCATCAGATGGCAAAGTGTGAGGCGCCAAAGTTTGAATCCGCCGGCGCGCACTTCAATCCTGAGACGAAGTTACATGGCTTGAAAAATACCGCGGGACCACATGCCGGAGACTTGAAAAACTTTGTCGTGAAAGCGGATGGGACCGCAAAGGCAACGTTGACCGATTCGCTCGTGAACCTGGGGGCAGACAGTCATTCACTTTTCAGTAATGGTGGAACGTCGCTGGTTATTCATGCGCAAGCGGATGATATGAAGACTGATCCGTCAGGAAACTCTGGGGATCGGATTGCCTGTGGTGTGATTACGAAGTCAGATTAGACATCGACAAGTCGAGGGTCAGGGTATTTGCTGGTCGGGGGCAACTTGCAGTCGGGGTATTTGCTGGTCGGAGGCAACTTGCAGTCGGGGAAACTTGCAGTCGGGGAAACTTGCAGGTCGGGGAGGGGGGTTAAACCCCCGCCCAAAGAGACCCACGCCCAAAATAAATATAAAATGCGGGGG
>JANNON010000261.1:0-26720 GCA_031399105.1 Blastocatellia bacterium
GACGCGTCGCTTTCAAACTGCCCGATGGATCGGATCTCATCTATCTCGAGAAGGCGGGACAACACATCGTCATCGCGCCCAGTCGAAAACAGTATGCGGAACTTACTCCGGAGGCGACGGGCTTTCAGTTGCAGAACCTGATGACGCCGGGTCAACTGGTTGCACGTCTGGAGAAACTTCAAGGCATCGAACGCGTCGGCGAAGAGACAATCAATGGCCGAACTGCCGAGAAGTATCGTTATGCGCGGACTGCCAACACAAATACTCAAGCCGGCGCGGTCAACACCGAAGCCTTCGTTTATGTAGACAAAGAAACCGGGTTGCCTTTGCGTTCCGAACTCTATGCCGAGGCGAGTGGAAATGTGCAGGGTATGAAGGGCGCCAAAGTCGTGGCCGAAATGCGCGACATCACTACTGTGATCGATACGACCTGGTTTGATGTGCCCGCGGGGTACAGCAAAGTACCGCCCGAACAGGTGAGACAGCAGATCCAGGCGCTGACAAACATGGCGGGCGCACTGATCAAATCGTTGTTGAGCAACGCCTCGACGCAGTCGAGTCCGACAGCCACAGTTTCGCCATCGCCGGCATCGTCTCCAGTTCGTTAATCAGGAAGGGAATTTGAATGAAGTATTTCGTGATCTTGGTGCTGGGCCTGTTGCTGGGCGCGGGTGTAGCGGTTTTTCTTCTTGGCGTTCCCCGCATGAAGTCGGCGCCGGGCACTAAGGTGCAGGCGCCCGCTGCGGGAGAACTTGCCGGTGACACTGTGATGATCACAATCGGCAACGGATTCTTCAACGACTTGCTGACAGCGGTGTTCCGCGATCTGGGGCCACCGGCGTTCAATCTTGCGGAGTTGGAGACCGGCGCCGGCCCAGCGACGATCAAGCCGGTTGCATATCAGCAGGGTTGCGCAAATTCGATCACGTTGATGTCCGAAGGTGGTGGCGGCAAAACTCAGGTGCAGTTTACGGGCGGCAAGATCACGGCGCCGCTCGCGTTTACGGGTAGCTACAATTTGATGGGGAACTGCATGCAGTTCAAAGGTACTGCGAACACTTCGATCGAGTTGCGGTTTGATCATCCGTCACAGACAGTTTTCGGCCAGATGAGTGTCGATGGAGTGAATCTCGAAGGCGTGAATCCGATCGCGAACAATTTCGTCACCGTGTTTGTGCGGAACGCGATTGATACTCGAGTGAATCCGTTGGAGTTGATTAGAGCGCCGCAACTACAGTTGATGATTCCGGTGAAGGCCAGTAACGGAGCAGTGATGGCGCAGGTAAAAGACGTACGCGCGGAAGTGTTGGATGGAATGCTGAAGCTGTTTATCAGTTATGAGTTCAATGGCGCGAAGACTTGATTAATAAAGTGCTGAGTGCTGAGCAAGAGAAAGTACTGAGTGCTGAGTACTGCCGAGCTTTCGACGCTGATGTGAAAACCACCCAAGTAGAACTCCGAAGGAGTTGGCGAACTTCAGCCCAGGGTTTCCTACCCTGGGACACGAAGTCGCAATCAATTCAGTACAGCCATGTTGTCTAGATAGCCTATCGCTCGAAGCCTGGTTTTGCGCAGCGGGCCCGGACCGCTCACGGTTCTGATTACTCAAATCTCACCTTCGCCGCTTCTTCAGCTGCTGAATCATTTTGCGGCGCTACGCCGACTCCATACCTAAACGCGAGTTCTCCGCCAAGCCATCCGGAAATTCCAATCAAGATCACGCCTACAAACGAAAGCAGGAATGGAATCCGCAAAGCGTAACCCACCATCGGTGCGCCCGCCCTGGTTCTTAAGTAAAGACTGACGCCAAAAACGATCAGCGCGATGATATTCAAGCGCGCATGCCAATTAGCAACTCGCTTCACCTCTTTGTTTCGAATTGCCAGCCAGTCAATAATTCCCGGTATCGCAGCCGCCACCGCGCCGAGACAACCCGCCGCCAGGAGAAACTTCGAAATCAACTGCAGACTATTGTTGCGATGAAAATAGAAAACGAGGTCAGTTAAGAACGAAGTGGTCCACAACGCAATCGGAAAAGGAATTAAGATCGGATGGATGGGATGACCAAGGATGCTGGCCTTGCTTGCCATACGTTGTCTCCTTTGGGTGGGATTTTGAAGAGGTTGCCACAACATCCGCAGGTTGGGAAGGTTGAGAAAGGAGCTTGCGCAAGAAGTCCTCTCCGTCGCGGCTTAGCACAATAAATGTCCGACATGCTTCTTCAGCTTGTCGTCTTGATTGGGAACTATCAATGTTGATGTTAAGTCGCATGTTGTGAACCTCACGACAAGCTGATGAAGCATGTCGGACATTGGTTCGGTTTATCTCGGGCGAGAGGTTGTGGATCCAGGTAGGGTGGTGGCAGCACCGGCCTCTGCGAGACTTTTTTGACGTGCGAAGTGTTCGGAGATTTCTAACGCAGTTTTCTGTCCCACGAAAGGCGTCAATTCGGACGCTGTGGCGCGCGCGACTCGCGCGATCGATCCAAAGTGTCTCAACAAGCGTCCTTTTCGCTTCTCTCCCACTCCCGGAATCGCTGTCAGTTCAGAAGTGAAGTCTCGCAACTCACGACGCTTGCGATGATAGGTGACCGCAAAGCGGTGGGTCTCGTCGCGAATCATCTGCAGCAGACGCAGTATGAGGGAATGTGAATCGAGATAGATGGGCTCGTGCTCGCGGCCTTTAACTAAGAGATAAGCCACGTCGTTGTGACGCTGCGGCGGTTTCACGATTGCCACCATCGGCAACGCGTCAAGATTCAACTCGCGCATTGCATCCGCAGCGGCATTAAGCTGGGCTTTCGCGCCGTCGATCATGATTAGGTCCGGCAGCGGCTTTCCTTCATCGAGCACTCGACGATACCGACGGAAAACTGTCTCGCGCATCGAGGCAACATCATTGGCGCCTTCCACAGTCCGGATCTTGAACTTGCGGTATTCCGATCGGTTCATCTTGCCGTTTTCACAAACCACCATGCCCGCGACGTTTTCCGCACCCTGAATGTGCGAGATGTCGAACGATTCAATTCGCGCCGGAAAGCGCGGCAACTCCAGAGTTTCCTGCAGCTCCTCAAGCACGAGTTTCATATCGGGCTTCAGCACGCGAAAGCGTTGTTCGAAGGCGAGCTTTGCGTTCTTCTCTGCCAGGTCGATCAGATCCCGTTTTTCGCCACGCTGCGAGTAGATGACCTTCACACGGCGGCCACGCATCTTGGTGAGTGCTTGTTCCAGTAGTTCTCGATCCGCGAAATCCACTGGGACGTGGATTTCCTTCGGGACATAGTCGTTCGAGTAATACTGCGCCAGCACCTCGCTCAGAAAGTTTGCCGGATCGAATTCATCCGGGGAAAGATCTTCCCAGAAAAATTCTCGCCGGCCCACAATGTGTCCTTCGCGCATCGTAAAGAGTTGCAAAGCGAGGCGCTGGTCTTCGCGGTAGTAACCAAAGATGTCAACGTCGCGTTCGGGCGAAGTCGCCATCTTCTGCTGTTCGGAAAGTTTGATGACCGTCTTGCGAAGATCGCGATACTTTGCCGCCATCTCGTAACGCATTTCGTCAGATGCCTGAGTCATGCGTTCTGCGAGCGTGTCGGCGAGTTCATGATTCCGTCCCTCCAACAACAATCGCACATCACGTACGGCTTCCTGATATTGGCTAGGCGTGCAAAGCCCTTTCACACAGGGACCAAGACAACGCTTGATGTGATACTCGAGACAAGGCCGCGGCGCCTTGCCGTCAATCTCAATGTCACAAGTTCTGAGTTGGAAAGTACGATTGATCAAGTCGATCGTCTTGCGCGCCATGCTCGCGGGCAGAAACGGTCCGAAGTAGAGCGCGCCATCTTTCTGAATGCGCCGAGTGATCACAACTTTCGGAAACGGCTCGTTGACGGTGAGCTTGAGATGCGGGTAAGACTTATCGTCTTTCAAATTGACGTTGTAACGCGGCTTGTGTTTCTTGGCGAGCGTGGCTTCGAGTATCAAAGCTTCGACTTCGTTATCGGTAACGATAAACTCGACATCGGCGATGTTGCTGACGAGGGCGTCGGTTTTACGATCAAAAGGTCGAGCTTGAAAGTAGGAACGAACTCGGCTGCGCAGGTTCTTGGCTTTGCCGATATAGATCGTCTTGCCAGCCGCGTCCTTGTAGAGATAGACGCCTGCTGAACGCGGAATTTTCTTTGAGCTTTTCCTCAAGAGTCACAGCTTCACCACACTTCAGCGGGTATTGTAGCGTATCGAACGGGGGGTTCGCAGCGAGCGGCTAAAACCATACGAAATGGGTTGTCTTACTGTAAAATGATCTAACTCCATTGACGAAAGGAGCACTTTTAGATGGCACCTAAGCTACAAGGCCATTTCGATCAGAGCATTAGTCCCCTCTTAGTCGCCATACAGCTACCTGATGACCCTACTCGTCATCAGGAGGTCGCGAGAATCCTAAGGGAGTTCAGTAAGGACAAAGCGGCTTCGTTATTGTTCGCGACATTTTTGAAGAGCCAGCATAGCGAGTCGAAAGAGAGACTAATTGATGAGCTTGCGTACATAGGGTCCTCTAAGTCCGTCGAGATACTGAAGAGCATAGCGTCAGATGATTCGATCCGAAAGTTCAGCGCCAGGCGGTGGACTCACTGAGACTGATCGGGTCTACCGAGGCTGTGGAGACACTATTGGCGCTATTACAAGACGGCGATGAACCGCTACGTTGGCAAGTGGCACGTGCGTTGGGAGACTTCAAATCAGACGCAGTCGTTGAAGCTCTTATCAAAGCAACCGAGCGACCGTTCGGGATTCTGCCTGCGATTCCGGCGCTGGCCAGAATTGGGTCCGATCGCGCCGTTGAGCGCTTGATAACCCTGATGGGAGACTTGATTCAAAATGATGCTGCCAGCTATGAAGCTATGACTTGGCTTGTGAGGCTTGGAACAGGCAAAGCAGTAGATGGATTGATCGAGGCGTGGAATAGCCCGGTGTCGATCCATCGAGAGAGACTGTATTTCTATTCAGCCAACACAAACCCCAGCAGCTGATAGCAGCATTGTCTGAACGTCTTCAGAATGAGGACCTGCCTTCTACTTCGCGGATAGCCGCTGCCGAGATGTTAGCAATTTTGGGGAGTGAGAATGAAATTCCGATCCTGGAATCGATCTGGAAACAGAACTTGAGGTCTGACGGAGAAGTAGGATGGCGGGCATTGAGAGCGGCTGAACAAATATCATTGGAGGCTTTAAAGAGGAGAACAGAACGTGAGCGTCTCTTGGAAGAGACCCGAGGTTTTATTGTCCATGAATTTCGCCACGCCCTTTCTCCTCTAAACGCTTATGTCAAGATGCTAACTGAAGCGCTAAATCAGCCAGAACTCGACAAGGAAAGACTTGAAGCGTTGTCCTCGCGCATCCACCAGCAGACTAGTGCGGCTTTCGATATTGTAAATCAATACATCAACTATTCCCGTCCGCTGCGGCCAAAGTTTCAACTTAAAGATATGAACAGATTGATCCGGCACTGCCTTAGCGAATTCAGAGCCAAGTTTGATGACCAAGGCGTTACAGTTCACACTTTCTTTACAGACCAAGTTTATGCAGAAGTCGATGAGCTACTTATTCGTCAGGTACTTCGCAACCTGATCGACAACGCTCTTCAAGCGATGTCCCCTGGTGGAAGTTTAGAGATAGAGACGATCAAAACTGAGGGTAGCATCATGGTGAGAATTGGAGATAACGGAAGGGGGATAAAGCCAGAGCACTTGGCATCTGTCTTCGACCTTGGCTTCACCACGTTACATGGAGTACAAGGTGCCGGTATCGGGTTGGCGCTATCTAAACGACTAATAGAACAAGGCCACAACGGGTCAATCGCGATTCTTAACAACACCGACGATTCCGGAGTTACTGTTACTTTGACTTTACCTATTAAGCACCTGGAGACGACAGATTGGAAGGCAGTCCCTTACGCTTACTGATAGTTGATGACCAGGAAGTTGCTCGGGACAGTCCTGAAGCTCAAATTATCCAACCGACAAGATATCTTAATATCTGAGGCGGAGACATCGGAAGAGGCGTTGCGAAAAATCGTGGAGGACGAGTTTGATCTCGTCTTGCTTGACCTACGCCTGCAATTTGGCACTGAGGGATTGGACGTACTCGCAGAGATCAAAACGCACAAACCCCAAACGGAAGTCATAATGTTGACCGCTTACGGCACCATTGCGATCACGGTCGAAGCGATGAAACGAGGAGCTATTGATTTCATTCCCAAGGATCAGGATTATGAAGATTTGGTGGTCTTGAAGCTGGACAAGTTCATCCGCGAGACAGCGCTGCTAGTTGATCGCGAACGCAGTATTCGTGGACTGTATGACACGGTCTTTAGCGAAGAGACTCGTCGCAAGGGAAAAGCTCTCGAAACGTTGATCGCCACGCTGTTTTCAAGCGTGGAAGGCTTTGTTGAGCATGAGCGAAACGTAAAAACGAAAACAGAAGAAATCGACATTGTGTTTCGCAATGAGAGCCAGCATCCCTTCTGGCAAAAAGAATCTGGTCTCGTGCTAATTGAATGCAAGAACTGGCTAAGTACACGCGTGGGCAAGGACGAGTTCGTGATTTTTAAGGAAAAGTTAGAAAACCGCGTGGGGCGCTGTCGTTTAGGCTTTCTTATTTGCACTGAGGACTTCGCTGATACCATTACTCGCGAGATGCTTCGCTCCAGTAAAGATGATTTCTTAGTTGTTCCTATCAATGGGAACAAGCTGCAGCAATTAGTAAATAGCAGAAACCGTAGTCAACTCCTGATCGAATTTCTTACCGCTGCAGCTCTCGTCTAAATTTAGTTAATCTTGATTTTCCCCTTAGTCATCCCTGAAAAGAAGCACGACGCGGTAGGTTTTGGCCTGAACGCGGTTGACCATCTAATTGTCGTGCCTCAGTTCCCGGCATTCGACACCAAAATTCGCCTACGAGATCACACACAAACAGCTGGTGGACAAACCGCGTCGGCGATGGTGGCGTTGAAACGGCTTGGATTCAGAACCGCGTACGCTGGCAGATTCGGTTCTGACGCAGAAGGGAAGTTTAGCTTGCAGACTTTGCAAGATGAAGGCGTCGATATCGAGTTCGCCGAAGTCATCGAGGGCGCACGCAACCAGATTGCCTTCATTTTTATCGACGCGCGCAATGGCGAACGCACCATCGTTTGGGACCGCGACGAGCGATTGGCCTATGCGGCCGATGAAGCGCCGGTTGAACTCGCAAGTCAGGGTCGCGTGCTGCATCTCGATGCTCATGACCCACCGGCGTGTGCGCGCATGGCGGCGGCAGCGCGCAGGGCAGGCACGATCGTCTCGGCGGATATCGACAACATCTACGACGGCCTTCCTGAACTGCTGCCACTCATCGACATCCTGATCACCTCGCAGGACTTTCCCCGGCGGCTGACGGGGATCGATGATGAGCGGGCTGGACTACTGGAACTGCAAAGCCGTTACGGTTGCGCGATTGTTGGAGTGACCAGGGGCGTTGATGGCGCGGTCATTTACAGCGGCGATGAGTTTTTCGAAGCGCCATCGTTTCCGGTACCTGGCGGTTGTCGTGACACGACCGGTGCCGGCGATGCGTTTCATGCTGGCTTCATCTATGGCGTCTTGAAGAGCGCGGATATTGAAAGCTGTGTGAAGTTCGGCAATGCGGTTGCGAGTTTGAAGTGCCGGGCGTTAGGTGCGCGTTCCGCCTTGCCGACAAAAGAAGAACTAGGTTCTTTCCTGCGAGAGCTCAATGATTCAGAGTGAGGGCGAAGAAGTTGGCCGCGGATTAACGCAGATTACACGGATCTGCAAATACAAGAGAAAAAGTTCGCCTTGTTTTCAAATCCGTATCATCCGCGTTAATCCGCGGCCAATTGTTCGCTCAGCCATCGAGGTGTTTCGCGAAGAACACCAGGGCACGACGCCAGGCCTCTGCCGCTGCCTCCGCGTCATACACCTCCGGGCGAGTGTCATTGAAGAACGCGTGGTCGGCGTCGTACACGACGGCTTCAACGGGTAGATTGTATTTCTCCGCGGCCGCTTTCAACGCGTTCACCTTCTCAGTGTTAATCCATTGATCGCGCGCACCGGCGATGAAAAGTGTCGAGACCTTTAGTCGCTGCAATACTTTCTCTTCCGGGATATCGCCATAAAAAGGCACGGATGCGCCGAGCTCCGGAAGTTCGCATGCGGCTCGTAAAGCGAAAGTGCCACCCATGCAGTAACCGGTGATTCCAATCTTCTCGACGTGGTAAGCGCGTTTTGTTTCCGCCAATGCCTCGCGAATAGCCTCCATCCCGTTATCGATAGCCAACGCACGCATCATTCTTGAAGCCTCGGCGGCATCCTTCGCGAGCTTGCCGCGATAAAGATCAGGCGCGACGCAGACGTAACCTTCGCTGGCGTAGCGTCCGGCGAGATCGCGAATGTGATCGTTGATGCCCCACCACTCCTGAATCAACAAGATCGCAGCCTTCGCCTGATCGTTGGGACGCGCGACATACGCGGTAGTTTCACCGCGCGAAGTGTTTAGATTAATCGTTTCTGTTTGCATGGCGGTATTCTATCGGAATTTACCCGCGGATTAACGCAGATGACACGGATCTGAATAAAACAGAAAGAAAGAGCTTGCCTTGTTTCAGATCTGTGCCATCCGCGTTAATCCGCGGCTGCGTAGACTCTGTGATATAACACCGACGCTTTCCCGAAGGATCGTTCCCATTCAACTAAAGGAAGAATTATGAGAATCGCAATCGTTCTGTTCAGCATCCTGCTGTCTGGCTTTATCCCCTCTTTACCTCAAGCGGAAACCGCTGATCTGCTATTCAAGAATGGCAACGTCTACACCGCACTTGACGCTCGCCCGCGCGCCGAAGCGGTTGCGATCAAAGGCCAACGAATTATCTTTGTTGGTTCAAATGCCGATGCGGAAAAGCTTGTTGGCAAGAATACCCGAGTTGTCGATCTCAAAGGCCAAACTCTCCTTCCGGGCTTTACAGATTCGCACCAACACCTTGCCGGCGTAGGCGCGCGCGAGATGACGCTGAACCTGGAAGGCATCGACAGTCTCAAAGACTTTCTCGCCGCCGTAAAGGCACGCGTGGACCAGGCGAAGCCAGGTGATTGGGTCACGGGTCGCGGTTGGATCGAAACCTTTTGGAAGCCACCGGTGTTTCCCACTCGCGCCGAGCTCGACAAAGTAGCTCCAAACAATCCGGTGATGCTGCAACGCGCCGATGGCCATGCGTCCGTAGTCAACAGCGCGGCGCTGAAACTGGCGGGCATCGACAAGAGCACCGCTAATCCTTTCGGTGGCGAAATTTCGAAAGACAAGAACGGGGAACCCAACGGCATGCTGCTCGACGCCGCTCAGGGACTCGTGCGCCGAAGCGTGCCGGGCATGACGGCTGAAGACGGGGAACGCGCGATCCTGCTGGGAGTGAAACGCGATCTTAGTTTGGGCTGGACTCAGATTCAGGACGCCGGCGGCAGTTACCAGGACATCGAGCTCTACAAGAAGTTATATGGCGAAGGAAAAATCAAACTGCGAGTCTACAAAGCGGTTCATGGGCCAGGGCCCAGCGCCGATCGTCTGCTTGCTGGTGGCGCGGTGTCAGGAGCTTTTGACAATCGCTTCAACGCGCGGACTATCAAGGTCGTCTCCGATGGCGCGCTGGGATCGCGAGGTGCGGCGTTGCTCCAACCTTACGCAGACGCCCCTGAGACGTCCGGCTTCCTGACAGTTAAGGAAGACGAACTCGCGGCGATGTTGCAGCTGGCTCTGAGGAATGGCATTCAAGTCGAAACGCATGCGATCGGTGATCGCGCCAATCAATTCACGCTCGACCAGTATGAAAAAGCATTCAAGGCAGTGCCGGTTGAATCGCGAAAAATTCCCGAGCCGCGTTGGCGCATCGAACATGCACAGGTCGTGAGTCCCGCCGACATCCCACGTTTCGCAAAGCTCGGCATCATTGCTTCAATGCAGCCGTCGCACGCGATCGGGGATCTGCACTTTGCTCCGGGCCGCGTCGGTATCAAGCGTTTGGAAGGGGCCTATATCTGGCAAACGTTTATCAAAGGAGGAGTGATTGTTCCCGGTGGTTCGGATGCTCCAGTCGAGCGTGGCGAACCGATGATCGAGTTCTACGCCGCCGTGGCGCGCAAGGATCAAAAAGGATTCACTGGCGAAGGCTGGCATCCGGAGGAAGCGGCAACGCGCGAACAGGCACTGAAGATGTTTACGATCTGGCCGGCGTTCGCGGCGTTTGAAGAGAAGCTGCGTGGATCGATTGAGGTGGGCAAGCTCGCGGACTTCACAATCCTGTCCGCAGATATCATGAAGATTCCGGAAGCTGAGATCCTGAAGACACGCAACGTGATGACCGTGATCGGCGGCGAGATCGTTTACGAAGGGAAGTAGCAGGGCTGGGATAAATTTTGATAACTGGAGGGGAAGCAAGAATTTCGCCGCGGATTCACGCCGATGACACGGATCTGAAAGAGGAAAGGCCGATTTCGTTCGTGTGCTCGCGGATCCGTCCAATCCGCGTTAATCCGCGGCTACATTCTGCTCTCGCTACCTGCAACCTTGATCATGAGGCATCTGAAATGAGCAGTTAGCCGCGGATTTACGCGGATGACGCGGATGAGAATGGGAACCCTTGCGGCAGAAGAATAAGTTGTTTTGATCTGATCTGTGTCATCCGCGTCAATCCGCGGCTTATGATCTTCGCGGCTAATAATTTTAAGGAACGTTGAATGACGAAACTACTTACGCGTAGAAACCTGCTCGGCAAGGGAATTAAAGCTGGTCTCGGCCTCGCCGTGTTGCATCAAGTCGGCTTCAAGTCGTTAGCCGCGATCTCGCAACAGACGCCGCCGGCGAATCGCTTCCAACCTGCGTTTCAGCTTCTCGACGAATTCATCACGCGGCACCTGAGTGACATCGGCGCGCCGGGGATGACGCTCGCGATTGCGAATCGTGAGGGCCTCTTGCGTGAGTCGCACTATGGATTCGCAGATCTAAAAGCCGGCGCCAAAGTCACCTCGCAAACGCTGTTTCAGATCGGCTCAATATCGAAATCGTTCGTCGCGTTTGTAATGCTCCAACTCGCTGAAGAAGGCAAGCTCGATCTGCATAAACCGGTTGTTAACTATCTTCCGTGGTTGCGCATCGAGTCCGAGTTTCCAGCCTTTACAACTCATCACTTGCTCAGCCATACGGCTGGACTGTCAGGCGTGCCGCTCTTGATACGCGTCGCCGCCACACCACTGCGAACTGGCTCAGCACCGGGCACTCAGTTCGTCTATTCAAACATCGGCTACGATCTGCTTGGGTTCATCATCGAGGCGGTCGATAAGAGAACCTTTGCCGAGTCGTTACGCAAGCGAGTGCTTGAGCCGCTCGGGATGACGTCGAGTGCGCCAATAATCAGCAACGATGTTCGCAGTCGCATGGCAGTTGGTTACGGCCCGCTGTTGGATGACCGGCCATTTCCGGCGAAGGGTAAGTTGGGTGAGGCGGCTTGGATTGAAGTGCCCGAAGCTGCCGGGAGCGTGGCTGCCACGGCGAAAGATATGGGCGCCTATCTGCAGATGCTGCTCAATCGCGGTGTTGGCCCACGAGCACGACTACTTTCTGAAAGGAGTTTTGAGTTACTCACGCAGCCCGCCATCAAGGCGCCGTTTCGTGGCGAAGATGCGAACTATGGTTACGGTCTGTGGAATGGCGACAGCAAAGGACACAAGTTACTGCGGCATACGGGCGGCATGGTCGCTTTTAGTTCTGCGATGTACGCCGATTTGACGGACGGCTTTGCCGCGTATGCCTCAGTGAATGCGAGGATTGGTGGGTATCGACCTGTGGCCGTTGTGCGTTATGCGCTGGACCTACTGAGTGCAACCTCTCGCGGAGAAACATTACCGGTAGCGCCGCCACCGCCGCCATCGCCGGAGGTGGTTAGAAACGCCGCAGAATTTGCCGGCACGTTCACCTCGAATGACGGCAAGAAGATTGTTTTGAAAAATGAAGGCGAGCGACTGATTTTGGAGCACAGCAACCGGCGCATTGTGTTGGAGGCAGCCGGGCTTGATCGATTCATCGTAAAGGATCCGGATTTTGAGTTGTTCATACTCAGCTTTGGACGCAACCAGGGGAAAGTCGTGGAAGCGTCTCATGGTTCGAGTTGGTGGACGAATGAAAGTTACGCTGGGCCACGAACTTTCGATTATCCGAAAGAGTGGGATGCGTTTACGGGACACTACCGATCGGATAGTCCTTGGTATGGCAGTCAACGCATAGTTATTCGTAAAGGCACTTTGCTTCTGGGTGGCGACGTGCCGTTGTCGCAGATCGCGCCGGGAGTCTTTGTTATTGCGGGTGCTGACGGACCGGACCGAATTGTCTTTGATACAATTCTTGCGGGGCAGACAATTCGAGCAAACTTTTCGGGGATCGAATTTCATCGGACATTCACGCCGTGACAGAGGGTGAAAGAGAGCATCGGGTCCGAAGAGAAATGTCAGTAGGAAGTGCAGTCAGGAAGAGTTTGCACAAGAACTAAATACTCAACGGTAACTCTGCGAGGTGAAGCCTTGGACAGGCGAAAAGCAATCAGAACCGCG
The DNA here is from genome assembly GCA_031399105.1 of Blastocatellia bacterium. Classification (GTDB taxonomy): domain Bacteria; phylum Acidobacteriota; class Blastocatellia; order Pyrinomonadales; family Pyrinomonadaceae; genus PSRF01. The sequence continues at coordinate 12,646 of JANNON010000261.1, forward strand.
GAGCGCAGCGACCGGGCCGACGCGAAAAATTCAACTCGGTTTCAAAGAGATCTCAACTACTTTAGTCAATTGCATGCTTCTTCCGAATCGGCCCGGTCGCTGCGCTCCGCGGTTCTAATTGCTTCTCTTCGCCCCTCTTGCCGTCACTTTTTGTGCAAAGCAGCAGGAAGGGTGGTTTACGCCCGCCTTTCCCTACAGGCTAAAATTTCATTTCAGATTGCATTGTGTTCAGAAGCAAGCGGGGGTAAACCACCCTTCCTGACTGCACTCTCCCGAATGCATTTTGACCTCTGAGGATAGAGCAGAGTCTGATTCTCATGCCCGTAACCATCGAACAACTGCAGCGGGAAGATCTATCTGAAGCCGACCGCATCTTTCGGCTCGCCTTCGGTACTTTTCTGGGAATGCCGGATCCGACTCAGTTTCATCAGGGCTCGGAGTTCATCAAAGCGCGTTGGCAGGAAGACCCGTCGGCGGCATTTGCAGCAAAGCTCGACGGCAGACTGATTGGCACGAACCTCGGCACCAACTGGGGGAGCGTCGGATTCTTCGGCCCGCTTACCGTGCACCCTGATCACTGGGATCGCGGTGTCGGAAAGCTAATGATGGAACCGATTATGGAGCTGTTCAATCGTTGGGGAACGAAGCACGCCGGCTTGTTTACCTTCGCCCAGAGTCAGAAGCATGTCGGTCTTTATCAGAAGTTTGGATTCTGGCCCCGGTTTTTGATCGCGATCATGTCGCTTCCGGTGAAGGGTTGGGCCGAGTCGCCGGCAAGGCTTTTTTCAGAGCTCTCGGCGAGCCAACAACAGGAGGCATTGCAAGCCTGCAGTGAGTTGACTAGTGAAATTTACGAAGGCCTGAATGTCGAGAGTGAGATCCGTGCGGTTCAGAACCAGCAACTCGGTGACACGCTCTTGCTTTGGCGAGAGTCGAAGCTTTCGGCATTTGCTGTTTGTCACTGTGGCGAAGGAACGGAAGCCGGACCAGGAACGTGTTATGTAAAGTTTGCCGCCGTCAGGCTCGGCAGCCATGCAGATGCGGAGTTTGATCGTTTGCTATCAGCGTGCGAGTCGTTTGCGGCAAAACGGGCATTGCCAAAGTTAATTGCGGGCGTGAACACCGCGCGCGCCGAGGCTTATACGCAGATGCTCTTGCGTGGATTTAGAACTGATTTTCAAGGCGTGTCGATGCATCGTCCGAATGAACCCGGATACAGCCGTCAAGGAGTGTATGTAATTGATGATTGGCGCTAAGAGCAGAACGCTTTGCTGCGTGGTCGTATTGTGTCTGGCCCAGCTTGTTGTGGGAAAGTCGTGGCATGGCATCGTCCCATTGCACTCAAGTCGTGACGATGTGCGCCGCTTGCTGGGTAAACCAATATTCGGCGGCGAGGGGGCGATTGAACTCTTTGAAAGTAAGGAAGGTCACGTTTATGTGAGGTACGCGCGCCAGCCTTGCGAAGAGGGACTACCTGCAGACTGGGGCAACTGGAATGTCGCAAAGGACACTGTCGTGAATATCCAGATTACGCTGACTGAAGATCTGCGACTTCGTGATTTGAAGATCCGAAAGCTGAAGTCAATGAAGTGGTACACCGATGAGTCGGGCGCAACTTATTACCACGACAAACTGAAAGGGATTGAGTATCAGGTGGTAGGCGAACTCGTTACGGCGATCACCTACGGGCCGGCGCGAACGGATCGTATGCTGAAGTGCAAAAAGAACGCGCCAGTAATTAGGTATTAGCGAACAGCAAAACCAAGCGAAGCCAAGTTAGCCGCGGATTAACGCCGATGAGACGGATCAGAAGAGAAGAATAGAAGTTACCGAGCGCTAGTTGTTCAGATCCGTATCATCCGCGTAAATCCGCGGCTTATGACTACTAAATTTCCCATAGGAGCTAACATGTCTACCCAGGCGACACAACAACCTACTCCCCAACTTTTTTTCCAAACCGTGAATGCATATCAGCGGACCGAGGCTCTCAAAGCGGCGATTGAACTCGAAGTCTTCACCGCGATCGGCGAGGGATTTACGACAGCCACTGAGATCGCTCAACGTTGCAATGCCGCTGAGCGCGGTGCGCGGATACTTTGCGACTTTCTAACAATCATGGGATTCCTGACGAAACAGCACCAGAACTACGGCCTAACGCCTGAATCGGCAGCGTTTCTCGATCAGCGATCGCCGGCGTACATGGGCACCATGATCGAATTTATGCTGTCGCCAATGATCCGCGACGGATTTTTGAATCTCACCGACGCTGTGCGTAAAGGCGGAACCATCGTGCCGGATGGCGGTACCACCGCGCCTGAGAATCCGGTGTGGGTGAAGTTCGCTCGCGCTATGGCGCCGATGATGGCAATGCCGGCCCAGTCGCTGGCGAAACTAGTTGATCCCGCTGCCGACCGGCCTCTCAAGATTCTCGACATAGCTGCGGGTCATGGCTTGTACGGTCTCGCGTTCGCTCAAAACAACCCGCAGGCTGAGATCGTGGCGCTCGACTGGGCCACCGTGCTTACGGTGGCGAAGGAGAACGCGCAGAAGATGGGCGTCGCCGACAGGTTCAAGACAATTGAGGGGAGTGCTTTTGATGTCGAGTATGGCAGCGGCTATGACCTGGTGTTACTAACAAACTTCCTGCACCACTTCGATTCGCAGACCTGTGAAATGCTGTTGCGCAAAGTTCATGCAGCGCTGGTAGAAGGCGGGCGCGCTGTGACAGTCGAGTTTGTGCCGAACGACGATCGGGTTTCACCGCCCGACGCAGCTGGGTTTAGTTTGCAGATGCTTGGTGGTACGCCATCCGGTGATGCTTATACGTATGCCGAGTTGGAGCAGATGGCAGCGAACGCAGGATTCAAGGGGAGCGAGTTCCATCCGTTGCCGATGTCGATCGAGAATGTAGTGATCTCGAGTAAGTAAACAGCAAACAGCGAACAGCAAACAGCCAGAGGGAAGTGCTGAGTACTGAGTGCTGAGTTCCAAGTTTCCCCGACTTGAATGGAACTACTTGAGTTCCAACAAATGGCAGGTGCGTTCCGGAAACTTGAGAGCGGGTAAACTACACTTCCCCGCCTCCAATACTAACTTGAGTGGTTTCAAACCAGCGTCGAAGACTCGGCGGAACTCAGCACTCAGTACTCAGCACTTCTTCCTATCCAGCACCTTTTTCATCTAGTCAACGCGAATTCGGTAGGTGGGTTCTTCTTGTGTGTCGCAAGTAATTGGCCAACGATGCGCAGCAGTTCTCCAGTCCGGAACGGCTTGGAAACGTACTCCACAAAGCCTAATTCAAGTACCGTCTCACGGTCGGCATCGTGCGCAGTCACCGCCACGCAAGGGACTTGGGCGGTATGCGGATCGGTCTGGATCTCCTTCAAAACTTCCCATCCATCAATCCCCGGCATTGAAAGATCGATCATGATGAGGTCAGGCAGTTCCGCTTGAGCCATTTTCAGGCAATCGTGGCCGTTGCTCGCTTCACGCACGCGATAACCTGCCCCGGACAATAAGAGTCGCAGGAGTTCGCGGTTATCATCGTAATCGTCAGCAATCAGAATGGTTGGTGTGGGTAAAGTCATGTAAGGGATCCGTTAACTCTAGTGATCGGGTTTATAACTTAGGGGAAAGATCGTGTCAATTGCGAGAATATGACCGTTGTCTAAAGCCCAAATTGCGAAAAAGCAATTCTTGACTCACTTAATACCGCACGTTCATAATCGCTGGCAGAGACGTTTTGGGACGTTTTGCCCCGCCCATCGAAGCTGAGGTTCCTGGCGAAAGACAAAGTCTCAAGCAAACATCCTTACCGGAACATCCTCGGACTCACCCGAAATACGGAATAAATGGAGGAATAAACTGTGGTCAGCGGACAATTGGAAGATAGTTTACGCCGCGAGGTTGAGAGCTACATCGAAAACCGCTTGAACGGAATCAAGCAGGAGATCGCGCAACTGCAAAGCGAACTCAACGAGTCGATGACTCGCCTGCTGGACCGGCAAAGTGAAACTCAACTCGACGGCTCGGTTGCGGCGGCCATCCTGGAGCACTTGCGCGCGGCCCATGAAGAGGGGATCGATCTGGCAGCTTCCGAATCGTCGCGGGCCAAAGCCTCCAGCGACATGGCCATCGTCAAAGCCGCAATCTCAGACATCGACGAACAACGCACGCAAGGCGAGATTCTCAAAACACTCGTCAACCGTTCTGCCTCGTTTGCGCCGCGCGTTGCTTTCTTCGTGATCAAGGGCGACCAAAGCCTGGGTTGGCGCGCTCGCGGTTTTCAGGGAAGTGTTGGCGACGATGCGATCAGCCGAATCTCGTTTGCGACCAGCGCCGACACAGTGATCGGAGATGTTGCCAGCTCACGGAAAACCTGGAGTGGTGGCCCGGGTTCACACTCCGACGACCACCTCATTCTGAACCGGCTAGGCGAAGAGCCGCCGCAAAGAGTCGTTGCAATTCCCCTCGTCGTGCGCGACCGCACCGTCGCGGTTTTATACGCAGACTCGGCTGGCCTTGATTCCGAAGCCATCAACCTCGAAGCGTTGGAAACACTCGTAACAGTTGCCGCGATGGCGGTTGAGTTACTTGCTGGCCGCACATCGGCAGCTCGCCGGGACCAATCATCGAGCCTGGGTTCCACCGGTGTTGTGCCAGAAGATTCCATGTCGAGCTACGTTCCCGAGCGCGAGTATGAAGCTCCTGTGGCGGAAGAAGTCGCAGCGCCGGCAGCGGAGGAAACGCCCGCAGAGATGGCGCCGTCGCCCGAGGCTCTCGCTGAAGCTTCAGCCTCCGATTTGTGGCAGGCAGAGCCTGAAGCCGCGCCCGTGGAAGAAGCAGTTTCGGAATACCAAGAGGAGCCTATCGAAGCACCGCGAGAGGAAGCAATCGCCGAAACTGTCAGCGAAAACTACTCGCCTGAGGCAGAGCAAGCGGAGCCTGTCTCAGAACCGGCCGCAACAGCGCCAGCCGGAAGAAAACGTTACGGCATGGACATTGAGTTGCCGGTGGCGTTGGAGAATGAAGAGGAGCGGCGGTTACATCAGGACGCCCGACGTTTTGCGCGCTTGCTGGTTTCCGAGATCAAGCTCTACAACGAGCAGAAAGTCGTCGACGGCCGATCCAATTCCGATCTTTATGAGCGCCTGCGCGAATACATTGATCGCTCCCGAGAGATGTATGACAAGCGAGTGAAGCCGGAAGTAGCACGGAAGTACGACTACTTCCATCATGAGTTGGTGAACACGTTGGCGGAAGGCGACGCGGAGAAGTTGGGCAACGCGTACCCCGGCGCGACAGTGGCGGCGTAGGGGGACGGAAGTTTCGAGTTTCGAGTTTCGAGTTTTGAGTTTCGAGTTTCAAGGTTCTTCAAAGATGCACGTCTTTGAGATCTGAGATTTCAAATTTGAGATCTCAGAATAAGAAGGTCGGCCAAACTTGTAACAGCAAAGCTGGCAACTAAGAGCAGCTTTCAAACTTCCAACCCGAAACCCGAAACCCGAAACCCGAAACCCGAAACTCGAAACTCGATGACCTGAGACCTGAGACCGAAACTCGAAACTCGAAACTCGATGTCCTGAGACTTGAAACTTGAAACTCGAAACTCGAAACTTGAAACTTCCCCACTCGCGGCTGCTTCGCGCCAGTCTGATCACCGTCGGCATTGCAGTTTTAGTTGGCGCTTCTGTGCCGATGTTCCTGTCCGCGAGTTGTTTCAGCCGCCACCAAACTCCCTCTGAAGCAAAAGCGATTGCCAACCTGCGCGCAATGACCCGCGGCGGCGTACTGCCGTCCGAGGCCGTGCTGACGCAGATGGAGTCTGAGTTTCCGCGCTCCAAAACCGCAGCACTGGCTCGTCTCGTTCGAGTGCGCATCAGGCTCGCGGCCAACGACTTTGCCGGCGCGGCAAGCTTGCTCGACACCAGCCTGATCAAAGATCACACCAGCATCGGCGACTACGGGCTCTTATTGAGAGCAGACGCGCTTGAGAAGACCGGCAAAATAGCCGAGGCGCGAATCGCACTTGAGCAGTTGGCGAGAGACTATCCGGCTTCAACGCAGGCGCGCGCGGCAACACTACGCACCGCGGACATTTTGATGAAGAGTGGCAGCGCGGCTGGCGTTCCGTTATTGCTGAAAAACCTCGTCGCTGCTGATGACGCGGCTGCTCTGTTTTTCACGGCGCGAGCGGTTGAGCAGTCAGGCGATACCACGCGCGCCATTGGGCTCTATCGCCGGTTATATTTTTACGCCCCTACTGGTACTGAAAGCGCCGACGCTGCAACCGCGCTCACTCGGCTCGGCTCGCCAACCGCACCTGCCACAGCGGAAGAAGGTTTGTCTCGCGGCCGCAAACTGGCAGCGGCGAAGAAATACGCCGACGCTTATCAGGCATATACCGACACGCTAACCAGCTTTCCAGCGGTGGGCGACGCTCAATTTCAACTCAACCGCGGTATCGCCGCCGCGTCCGCGCGCAAGACACCCGAAGCAATTTCGGCACTTAGCAGCGTGCCAACTTCGGCTGGTGAGACGCGCGCCGAAGCGTTGTCGCAACTGGCCCAGGCCTATGCCAGAGCACGCCAGTGGGAGCAAGCAAAAAACACACTAGAAGAACTGCGCCGGTCGTTCCCGAACAGTGCCTTCGCACCGGGAGCGTTCGCGAATGTCGGGCGGATTGCTCAAGAGTTAAAGAACTCCGCAGACGCGTCATATCTTCTGCGAAGCGCAGTCAACTCATTCAAGGGATCCGGCGAAGTGGCCCAGGCACAGTTTGATCTTGCGTGGGACGCGCACGAGGCGAAAAACTTTCGCGAGTCTTCCCAGTTGCTGACCGAGCATCTCGCTTTCTACGTTGACAAGAACAACGACAATCGTGGCCGCGCCGGCTATTGGGCGGCGCGTGATTCTGAACGGGCGGGAAAACTTGCTGAAGCACGCGCGCTTTATCAGGCCATGCTTGGCCGTTATGACGCGAACTGGTATGGCTATCTCGCTAAGAAACGACTCGACGCGATGGGAGCGCGAGTTCCGAAAGAAGACTTTGCTGCTGATTCGCTGATCGGACGTGCCGTCGCCAATCTTCAAACAGTAACGGTGGCTGAGGAAACGGTGGGAACTGAAGCAAACGTCAATCTCACCAAGGCAGACGAACTGACGAATGTGGGCCTTGATGCTCTGGCGCTCGGAGAACTCGTCAGTCTTTCCGAAGCGCATCCGAATAGTCCCAAACTGAATCTCGCCATCGCCCGCGTCTACCGGGGTCAGGAAGAGAACGTGCGCGCGTTGAACGCACTGCGCAAAAGTTTTCCTGACTACTCGCAGATGAAACCGGAAGAGATGACGAGGGAAGAGTGGGACGTGTTCTATCCGCTCGCGTACTGGGACATCATTGTGCAAGAGTCGCGCGCGCGAAACCTTGATCCGTATCAAGTCGCCGGACTCATTCGGCAGGAAACGGTATTCATAACGAAAGCGAAATCGGTTGCGCGAGCTTACGGCTTGATGCAGGTGTTGGTACCGACAGCAACGCTCACCGCCAGGAGGTATGGTGTTAGCCGTGCGATCACTGCCGAGGCGTTGTTTGAGCCGCGCTTAAACATTCAGATTGGAACGGCATACCTGCGCGAACAGATCGACAAGTTTGGCCGCATCGAATACGTCGCGGCTGCTTACAACGCCGGGCCGGGCCGAGCAGTTGCCTGGCGGGCTTCGTTGCCGGCGGAGATGGACGAGTGGGCGGAAGCGGTTCCGTTCAAAGAAACTCGCGGTTACATTCAGGGCGTGGTGCGCAATCGAATGCAGTACGAACGGCTTTACGACAATGACGGGAACTTTCGTCCTGAGGTTGGCTCGCGTGCAATTACCCAACAGCAGGGCGGCGCCGGAGTCGAAGGAACTGTTCGCAAGCGGCGCGTGGTTGAACCTGCGAATGAAGAGTGAGGCAAGGAGAGTGGAGGGTTTTGGGTGTAGGGTGTAGCTCAAGGCTAGCTTATCCAGCCTGCTCCGTAGGAGCGCAAATGTTTATAGACCATTCGACCTTAAATACTTCGGCGCGCTGTAGGAGCGCAACGATTCTCGATCCGGCGGCTGCGCCGCATTCCTTGCGGTAAGCCTGCGGCTTACCGGGCAGAATTTCCCCTCCCCCCAGAGGCTCCGCCTCTAACAAATCCCCCAACGCAATACAGAGTTAGAGGCGTAGCCTCCTGGAAGGAAAATGCGCTTCCCGGAAGCCATAGGCTTACCGCATGGAATGCGGCAAAGCCCCCCAAAGCGATCTGAGATTTCAAATTTGAGATCTCAGAAAAGAACCTAAGCGCGAGAGCCGAGTCCCGAGTCCTGAGACCGAGTCCTGAGACCGAGTCCTGAGTCCTGAGTCCTGAGTCCTGAGTCCTGAGACGCGAGGAGGAGAAGCATGTCCCTGATTTACCGTCGTGGCATTGCGAGCATGTTTGTCATTTCTCTTCTTCTATTCCTCTGCGTCGGCGCGCTTGCTCAACCGCCGCGCGGCGCAGCTTCCGCCTTCGTCGTCAATACGCAACCTAACGCCATCGTTTGGATCGACGAGATTCGCCGTGGCACGACCGACGACTCAGGAAGGTTGGCTGTCACAAAACTCAGACCGGGACGCCATGCGGTACGTGTACGCGCGAACGGATTCAAAGAGGTTACTGTCACACTGCTTCCCGGCCGACGCCAGATCAATGTGAAACTCGTGCGCACGACCGATCAAGCCGAGCTGACATTCCAGGAGGCAGAGACCGCTCGCGAGCAAGCCAGGGATGACGAAGCGAAACGACAAGCAGCAGAGTTGTATCGCCAGGCTCTGAAAATCAAACCCGCTTATCCCGAGGCGCACGTCGGGCTTGCGCGAGTTCTTCTCAGCTTGGATCAGTATGACGACGCGTTAGCCGAGATCGCGGCCGCTCGTCGGACTCGACGGATCTATCCCGAAGCATCCGCAGTAGAAGGCCGCATTCATCGTCTGGCGGCATCTGACGAAGAGGCCATTCGTTCTTATCGCCGAGCGATTGCCGAAGGTCGCGGCTTTCAACCGGAAGCACACGTAGGTTTGGCTTTGGTGCTGGAGGAGCGGGGCCAGAATGCCGAGGCAATTGTTGAGTTCAAGAAGGCACTTGAGCAACTGTCAGATTCAGAGCCGGTGATCTATCAGATGCTTGGTGCGGCGCACGAGAAGGTCCAGCAACACAAAGAGGCAATCGCGGCGTATGAGAAGTATTTGTCGCTCGCGCCGAACGGCAATCTTGCACCCGCGGTTAGGTCGATCATGGAACAGCTGCGAAGAGACGCTGACGGACAGGAGATCATTCCGTAGGGTGAAAAGTCCAAAGTCGAAAGAAGGCACATTGATCATTTGAGATTTGACATTGATCAGTTGTCATTTGCGCGCCGTCCAAAGTCCAAAGCCCAAGGTCCAAGGTCCAAGTTCAAGGTTCAAAGTCCGATTTCTCAGCCCAAGGCCAACGAGAGTGCTTCAATGACAACTGATCAATGTCAAATCTCAAATGACCAATATGCTTTTTCCTCTCAGAGATTTTCTCCCTGATACCGGCAGAGCGCCGCTCCCCACGTGAAGCCGGCAGCAAAAGCAGGCATCAACACATAGTCGCCCGCTTGCAACCTTCCAGAGCGACGCAGTGCATCGAGTGCGATCCCCATTGACGCCGATGAAGTGTTTCCGGTCTCTTCAATCACGGAAATTACTTCAGTCTCGTTTTCCAGTCTCAGGCCTCTCGAAACTTGCAGCAACAAGTTCGCATTCGCCTGATGCGGCACGACCCATCGAACGTCGCACGCCGCCAGATGATTCCTTGTCAAAACCGTATGACAAGCCGCGACCATCCGGCGTGACGCCTGCAGGATCACTGATTGGCCCACCATGCGAGGAAAGTAGTCTTCACCAAATCGCTCCTGTTCGCGGTGATTGCGAAACTCAGTGCCTGGACAACGAATTCCCAGATCGTCGACGTAACTTCCGTTTCCGGCCAAATGCACATCAACGATCTCAATCGCTCCTTCAGTTTGATCAGCTGAAACGAGCAAGGCACCCGCACCATCACCAAACAACATGGAGGTCGTCGCCGCACGACTATTCACGTCGAGGTATGGCGATTGAACTTCAGCCAGACAAACCGCAACATTCCTGCCCGCTCCGGCAATAACCAGCGACTGGGCCAGTTGCATTCCGTAAAGCGCATTGCAGCAAGCGGCGCGAATATCCAAACAAGGAATCTCGCGCAGGCCAACCGTGTGTTGAATCGTTGTGGCGCTGCCCGGAACAAACCGGTCCGGCGTCATCGTTCCAAACAGCAAATAGTCCACATCGCTAGCTTCAATCTGCGCATTCTCGATTGCGACTTTGAGCGCCGACGCGGCAAGATCGCTGGTCTTCATGCCCTCGCTGGCCCAACGCCGCTCGCGGATCCCAGACGACTTGAAGATCTGTTCAGCTTCAATTCCCAAACGCGCAGCCAGTACTTCATTGGTGACGATCGGTTGGGGTAAGAAACTGCCGGTTCCGGTGATCCAGGCGCTGCGGTTTACTCGATGGCTCATAGTTTTACTTCTCACTCGCTGAAGCTCTCCATATATTAAGCCGCCGCGTTGTCGCTTAACCGGCGACTTTCGAGATAGCGTTCCACGTCGGCAATAGTGCGGAAGTTTTCTGTTACGACATCCGCATCCGGAATGCTTACTTCGCAGTGCTCCTCGAGCACGGTAACGAAATCGATCAACGCGAAACTATCCAACGCGCCGATCTTGAAAAGATCATCAGTATTGGCCGGTCGCGCACTTCCGTTACTGCGCGCGTTCTCATTCAGGAATGCAATTACTGCTTGTGGTAAAGACATTTCTTCTCCTTCTAGCGATAAGCTTCGCGGGTTTTGTATTCGACGTAACGTTGCAAGAGCGCCATGTAGATCATTGTGCCTACCGTCTGTGCGCCTTCAGCGGTGGGATGTGTCAGGTCGCCGCCCACCAGGTGCTTCTTACCTTGATGCCAGCGAGCCATAGTTGAGTCGCCGCCCATCGCGGCAAAGAGGTCGAGAAACGCGCAGTCCGTTTCAAGCGCGACTCGGCGTTGCATCTCGACGATCTTAGGGATTGACGGCAGCGTGATGATTCGACCACCGGGTACACGCTTGCCACGATCCATCGGCGACACGATGAGCACCGACGCTTGCGGTAATGCTGTCTTAACTCTTTGCACCACCGCGCGGAGTTCCTTGTCGTAACGTGCCATCTGATCGTCGGACGCGAACTGACTTTCGTTCGCGCCGTAGTTGAGGATGACTAGATTCGGTTTTCGGTGTTGTAGCTGTTCGGCCCAGTGCTGTTCGTTCATGACCGTCGCCAGCAGACCGGCAAACGCTCCATTTACACCGAGGCTGTCGTAGACAACGCCGGGCCCATCGTTTTCGAGAACCGCGCCGAACAGACGAACGTTTCCGCCAGAGGTTTTTACTGTGAAAGAATTTTCGCCGGATTGGGGAGCTTTAGCTGCATAGAAACCTGAATGAGCTGAGTCGCTCGCGGTCGAGACGGTTTCACTTACGGTGTCATTGATTCCGACACTAAACTGTCCACCGTGCGGTTGCGCGAGGTAATAAACATCCACGAGCGAAAAATTCCTGCCGTTGTCTCCACTGTCAGCAGTCGCATAGCGCGCATACTTTCCCGGCCCCCCAGCATGAAAAGCAACGCCACCCAATCCGAACTGCCCGTCCCTTACTTGCGGATTCATCAGGCTGTCGCTGTTCCAGCCGCCGCCCGAAGTAAAGGTGATTGCCTGATGTCCATACCAGGCCCATGGACGATCGATAAGAATGAATCCATGACCAGCATCGCCAAACTGTTTTTGTAAGAGCAGACGTACCGTTGCGGTAATTCCGTCGTTGGTGATTGGCGAGTCGCCGTAATGCGTGATGCGCGTGATCGCGCCGGGAGATTTCTGTTCGGTGCGCAGCAGCGCGGCATTGAACGAATCGAGCTGGTGATTCGGATCCTCGATCGTTCCCGCGACGCACTCGTTCGCGTGCTCTTTAGTTGGCTGGTTGACCATTCCTGCTGGCGCTTCGTTTGCGCTACTCGAAAACGATCGCGAAGAATTGTGCCGGAAGGCAATCAACTCGCTGACCTTCGGCAGCATCTCTTTGAAGGATTGGCCATTCAGTGCGAAGTGCTGCTGGATCTGCGGAAAAGCAAACGGCAGCGCCGCGAAGAGAATCACAAAGAGCATTGTTCGCGCCGGCTTGCTGAAGAGCGCCTGACGTCGCGGATCGCTCACCAGACCGCCGCGGCGCCCAGACTTAATAAACCGCCGCACTATTGAATCGTGTGTTAATGACATGAATGTTCTCAGAAGTTACCGTAGATAAACTGCACTTCAGCTCCCGCGATGTAATAGAGACCCATAGCCAGACTCAGAATGAGTGCGGCCTGTACTGGCGAAGGAAGCCATGACCAACCATCACTCATTGCTTTCAAACCACTTTCAGGCAGCCAGTGAGAGAGATAAGCAAGGATGAGGATCAGGACGAGAGACCAGGGCAAGTTGCCGCTCGAGAACTCGAAGGCGGCTAGACGACTTAGGACTTCAAATGCTTGAGCCAAACTCTCAGCCCGAAAGACAATCCAGGTGAGACAGACGAAATGGAAGGTCACCAACACCGAGACCGTTTTTATCAGCCAATGTTGGTGCGCATCCTTCTGCAGCCGCTTGCGACGCAGTTCCCACCAGTGGCTAATTGCGAGTCCGACTCCGTGCAGCCCGCCCCAAACAATGAAGGTCCATCCCGCGCCGTGCCACAAACCGCCGACAAGGAAAGTGATCACTAAATTTCGATAGAGGTTTCGACGCTTGCGCAGACCGCCCAGCGAAAGAAAAACGTAGTCGAACAACCAGCGAGACAGCGTGATATGCCAGCGCTTCCAAAAATCACGCAGGTTCTGTGCGCGGTACGGCGCGTTGAAGTTTTCCGGGAGATTGAAGCCCAGCAGCAGCGCGCAACCGATCGCGATATCCGTATAGCCCGAGAAGTCGCAGTAGATTTGCAATGCGTAACCATAGATCGCCGCGAGCGTCTCGACTGAAGAGTAAAACTGCGGCTGATCGAAAACTCGATTGACGAGATTGTTCGCCAGGAAGTCAGCAACGCCGATCTTCTTGATGAGCCCAAACAGAATCAGAAGAAGCGCACGCATGCCAGTCTCGTTTGTGAGCACTCTTCGTTGTTCAAACTGTGGCAATAATTCACTGGCGCGAACAACAGGTCCGGCCAGCAAGGTCGGAAAGAAAGCGACGAACGCGAGGTAGTCGAAGTAAGAAGCGCTCGGCTGGGCGGTCCGGCGATAGATGTCGATGACGTAACTCAGAGATCGAAAGGCGATGAAGGAAAGCCCCAGCGGCGCCAGGCTATCGATGAACAAGCGGGTTGGCTGCCAGCCGGCGCTTTGCAATAGCTCGTCGACTGAGGTGAAGAAGAAGTTAAAGTACTTAAAGATGATTAAAGCGCCAATGTCCGTGCACACGCTCGTAACCAGCAGGAGTTTCCGCAGGGCATTGTGGTGAGTCGCCGCTATTGCCTTGCCGCTGAGGAAGTCGATGGTTGAAATCGCAAATAGCAGGATCAAAAATCGCGGGTTCCATAAAGCGTAAAAGTAATAACTGCTGGCGAGAATAAAGAGGACGGGGGCGCGACTGCGTGTGCTGAGCAGCCAGTAGATGAAAAAGACGATTGCGAAAAAGAGCCAGTATTTCCCGGTTGTGAAGAGCATGAGTTTTGAAATCGTCTCCGTACCGTTTCTTTCGACGGTGTGAACAACAGCAGCGAGGATTGTGTTGCAGGGAGAAGATTGTGATTAGCGTTGCGCCAACGTTGGGTGTGAGTGCCAACCATAGGCGGCTGGTGCGTTAGACCCCATCGAGACTGTGGCTCTCCACGAAAGGATGGCCGCTGGTGTGCCTTTGGAGTGCGCCGACTTGTCGGCGCTTTATTATCACTCCGAGTCCATTTGACTCAGACGAATCAAAAGCGCCGACAAGTCGG
>JANNON010000262.1:0-8218 GCA_031399105.1 Blastocatellia bacterium
CGCCAAGACAGTGCAGGCTTGGGAACAAGGTTCACGTGAACCAGGTGACGCAGCTCTTAAGTTGCTCACGATCGCGAAGAAACATCCGGAGGTTCTACTCGAGGCGTGAGAACGAGACGGCCTTAGAACTTTCTTGACCAAACGCGAAAGGCAGTCGCCAGCTGGAGCCGATGGGTTACGTGATATGACATCTCAGATAGTCCTCAGGTGAGCAAATCTTCGCGATTGGAAACTACTCGATTGGCACTTTCCCGATAAGACCGTGAAGCCGAGCTATTTTTTCGAGAACCGAACGCGCTCAAGAGCGAGCCGGCGACGGTGAGAATTACGCCGACGATCGCAACTTTTTCCCAGCCGGATCCGATTCTTGATAAGACGATGGCGAGCGCTCCTGCGGTGACAAGATACGCGCCACCCATTCGTCCGGTTCCGCGCCCTCGCAGCCACACGCTGACGATGTTTATTAGCATCACCAGGCCGAGGACTGGTTGCAGCCATGGTGAATACGGAATTTGATTAAGGCCAGCGATGCCGAGCACGCTGAGATATGCGGCCCAGCAGATCGGACATTTTGGGAAGAACGCGACAGCCAGCGATGCGAGTGTGCCCATGACCGAGGCTGCGCTGCGCTGCCATTTAGAGTGCACCGGCTTGGCTTGATGCAGGGAATTGTGGGGGCTTCGGTCTATAGGGGTTCTTAGATTAGCTGGTGCGGTCTGATCGTGAACGGAGGGGTGCCCACGGAGGGACACCCCTACAACTTCAGCCGGGGAGACCGGTAATTCGGGGGAGGTCAGATCCACAGATGCTGTATCAACGTCTCGCTCGGTTAGGACTTCGACTGCACGCTCGACCACTTCCTGCTCATCCCAGTGGAGTCGCTGAAACGAAGCTGCGATCCGTCCGCTCCCATCAAGAACATAGGCCTCGAGCCGATGCCGATTGACCAGCGACTCGATGAAGTTGACTCCAAGCTTGAAGTGCTGGCGAAGAGCATCAATGCCGTCGGGCGCGCGCAGCATTCGATGATGCGCATCCATGCTCACGCTGCGGTTCTTTCCATAGCCACGAATACGTTCAGCAAGATCGAAGGCGGGATCATAAGTAATCGCAGCGGTGTGGATTTGATCGCTAAGTCCTCGTGACTCCAACATCGTTTGGATCCGACTTAGCTTCGTCACTGTGAGCGAGCACTTCAGCGGATTCTCACAGCGCGTGTAGAAAAAGACGACGATGGAAGGGTGCCCATGGAAAAACTCCTTGAAGCTGACGGATTCGCCATCTTGATCCTCGAAGATGATTGAGTCGAGCGGCTCTGAGGCGCGGCGAGATCTGCGCGACCAATAAAACTTGCTGAGCAGACCGCCCGGCAACTCACAGCAGCTCCCTCCATGGTGCTCTTCAGCCGTATCAGTTCCGCGAATTATTTCCAAAGTGCGGTTCGCTTCAATCTGCGCTTTCTTTGAGAGACCTCTCGACTGAGCAATCACCTCGATCTCTGCGCGCACATCTCTCGCATGTGGACCGAGCCACGCCAACGTGACGAGCAATTCTAAAACGGGACTAGTGCTTCCACCCGAGACCGCGTAATCGCCATAAGCCTCGAAGGACACAGGATTGTCGTGGTAACGGATTTGGGCGATCGCCCGCATCACAAACGGAGCAATCGAAGGGTTCGGATTTTGGTAGGACCTTAAGGCATAGGCTGCGGCCGCAACCAGATAGGCGTCGACTCCGGTATCGAGCTCTTCAAGTACGAAAACAAGCGCATCGTCCGCCAACCCGATACGCGCGACAGCGAGAAGCACCCAACCGCGCATACGCACAACCGTCGCGGCTCCCCGTTGGTTGTAGAAGTGGTGGTCCTCACGGAGCAGATCCGTCAGTTGCTCGCGACGGTTCGGATCTGCTGCGAGTGCGTCGACCATTGCCGCAAACTCCCGCTCTGAGAGCGTTGCGTTTGCCTGGCCCAGCAATGGAGTTGCGGCATTAACTTTCGTACTTGCTAAGGAACTGTTTAGCATTCCGTTTGTACTTTGCCGAAGCAGCCTTGCCTCTCATGCGCCTTATGCTTTTCAGCAATAGTTTGTCCTTGGCAACTGCCTCGTCGTCGCCAAACTGATTAAGTGCAGTCAGGCTGGTGGCTTGAATGTCCTCGTATTCCGAGCTGTCGAGCAGCATCTCTCTCGCGTGCTTTTGTAACTTGTCAGGATTGATCGCCTGCAGGGCAGAAGCTGAGAGTTGCCGAACCGCGCGGTACTCATCTTTATCGCGCAGCAGTTTCTCGAACAATGGTCCGGAGTTGGCATCTGCTGCGAGCAGTCGCAGAGCCTCTTGCCGAGCAACTTCACTGGGTGGATTTTCGACCACGTTTCGAGCTGCTTCGTAAGACTCAGCGTGCACGTCGTAACTGAGTAGTTGCAGCGCCTTCTCTGGTGGAACCAACGCTTTTTCCGGATCCTTCAATCCCTCGAGAAGTTTTTCCTGCGCGAAACCATCCTTCTCACCGGCAAGTAAGCCGAGCGCACTCTCGCGGATCTCGGCATTCGGGTCCTTCGCAACCTCGCGCAACGTGGCGATGTAATCGTGGCGGCA
The DNA here is from genome assembly GCA_031399105.1 of Blastocatellia bacterium. GTDB lineage: Bacteria > Acidobacteriota > Blastocatellia > Pyrinomonadales > Pyrinomonadaceae > PSRF01. The sequence continues at coordinate 2,596 of JANNON010000262.1, forward strand.
CGATTCAAACGCGACAACACTGAAGGCCGCAGTCGCGAGTGTATCGATGGCTGCAAGGCGCACCTCGACGGGCTCCTCCTTGTTACGCACCACTTTGAGTACTGCCTGCAGATTGGCGTCAGTTTCACATACGGCCAGCGGTGCTTCCGCAAAGGCGGCAACACGTTCCTTTGGCACTTTTCGCTGGCTTGTCGCAATCGAGATCGAAGTCCGAGCCGATCTTCTCTTGGTTGTCTTTGGCGCGCTTTTTTTGGTAGTCATCTTCCTCTCTCCTCGTGACGTGCACTCTTAGGCAAAACGCACATCGTCGTAATCGAAACCCTGACGTGAGGTGGCATTGATTGAGCCCTGGTAGTCCAGGCTACTCGAGACCAATGGTTGCGGCCCTGGCGCGCTCACGCAAGGAGACGAAGCCAGCGCGCCGCCTGGGGCCGTCGGAGGACGAGGTGCGCCAGTGATTCCGTTCCACGGCCACATCGTGTCAATAAGATTATGACCGATCGGGTTGCCTGGATTACTGTCGTAAGATGCCGCGGACGCAGGATCAAATCTGCCGTTCAATCTCTGCCACTTGGCCCACAGTCGATCGACGTTACAGTGGAGCAGGAAGAAGAGCGGATCTTTCGCAGCAGTCCCAATTTGACGAATGAAACCATCCCACCTCGTGTGCGCCGTGCCGTGCGGATTTCCTTCCAGGCCACTAAACGCCGGATACTGAGTCCCAAGCGCGAGCGTCTGGGCTTCGGTTATTACTGTTGGTCCAGGTTGCGTTGTCGGGACCCAATTATTCCGTGGCCCGCGATTGATTCCCTGCACGCCGTCGGTCACCCAAAACTGTAAAGGGTTTGTATTGCTTAACTGAACGGTCCCGTTTGGATTCGACACACCAAAAAAATCGACTGTAAAAAGCTTCGGCGCTGGTTGATCAAAGCGCCAATAAGGCAACGCGACACTCGGATTGATAGCCTGGAGTTCGCGTTCCAGATCCAACAAGTAAGCGCGATGCCACGGAAGAAAACCCGGAGCTCCGTGGGCCTGCGGTGAACTAACGGTGGTGTGCATGTTGCGGAAGTCTGCAAAGCGCCCGGCACCCTGGTTATTAAGTTGCGCGAACGCTGCCACAAAGCGGTCGCGTTCGCCCGCCGTCAAGCTCTCGGCGTTCTTGCGAACGCGAACCATCACTTTTACCGAGCCGACCAGGATTAGCGGACCGCCAGCGAGTCCGAGCTTCGCACGTGCTTCAATTCTCACGTCTGGGTTACTGAGGCTGGGGCGTCCGAATCGACCCGCGGTAAAAAACGGAACCGAGGTGCCGTTGGTGGGTACCTTCAAAGTAATGGTGCTGGCGAACGAGCCGGTGGTGCCTTTGCGGAACACTACAACGCCGCCAGTCGCTGTCGAGACGCAGCTGATGGCGATATCGGCGATTGGTGGTACTGCTCCGGACGGATCAGTGACGCGAATCCGACAAGGCGATGGAGCCCAACCGAGGAATCGAGCATTAGGGCTGGTGCTGTTGTTGATCTGAAACTCGACTTTCATTTGATATCTCCTTCGGGAGTTTTCAAGGTCGCTCTTAACTGAGAACTAATTTACGAAGTTCAAAAAGAACAGCGTCGTCCGGGAAACGCCCCCGGGCAACTTAGTCAACGTCTGAATGCTCTAGTTAAAGTTTTTCATGGGAGCCGCTGAGTTGTTCGCCCATGAGACCAAAAAGCATGAGGTACGAAAAAGCGACGAAACGTTCTTAGAATTTCGGTGTCGGGTGGCGTTGCGCAAGAACTAGATACTCAACCGTAAATCTGCGGGGTGAAGCCGTGGAGAGGCGCAAAGCAATCAGAACCGCGGAGCGCAGCGACCGGGCCAACGCGAAAGATTCAACTGGTTTTTAAAAGCGATCTCCACTACTGACTCAATGTGCGTGCTTCTTCCGAATCGGCCCGGTCGCTGCGCTCCGCGGTTCTGATTGCTTCTTTTCGCCCCCCTGCTGGAACTTTTATGCAAAGCCATGTCGCGGTTGGAAGGCGTTCTTACGGCGCGGAGACTATAAAAGGTGTAAAAGGTTGTCAATGTTTTCAAGCGAGAGCTAACGTTTGCGAAGGCAATCTAAAGGTTGTCGTGTTTCGCACCACGATTACCGGATCAAACTATTCACTTTTCTCATGGAGACGCTCGCGGCAGTTCGCACTGAAAAGCATCGGTGTTACCATCTCGACATTCGCTTTTTAATCGAGCGGATTGAGGCAGGAAGTGAGCTGGTAGTGATCTGATTCCTACGCACCCTGTCTTGGCCGCTATGTGATGTTGCAGTTACCCCCGCTAAGAGATCTGCTTAACCACGCCCAATCATGACTAACGGAAAAACGATCGGGATCGGCATCATCGGCGCCGGTTTTGCCAGAACAACGCAAATACCCGGATTTCGCGATTGTATGGGTGCGCGTGTGGTCGCGATCGCGAGTCAACATCGCGAACGGGCCGAAGCAGTGGCGAAGGAATTTGAGATTCCGCACGTGGCCGGCGATTGGCGTGAAGTTGTAAAACGCGACGACGTCGATCTCGTCAGTATCGTTACGCCACCGGCGGTGCATTTAGAAATGACCCTTGCCGCACTGGCTAACGGAAAGTCGGTGCTGTGCGAAAAGCCGATGGCGATGAACGGCGATGAAGCCAAACAGATGGTTGACGCGGCGAATTCAGCTGGAGTGCTCGCGCTGATCGATCATGAATTGAGATTCCTGAAAAGCCGGCGCACCATGCGCTCAATGTTGAAGAGCGGCGCGATCGGGATCGTGCGTCACTGCAACTACGTCTTTCGATCAGACTATCGCGGGGCCGTGGATCGGCCGTGGGATTGGTGGTCAGACGAAGCGATGGGTGGTGGTACGCTGGGCGCAATTGGCTCGCACGTCATCGATACTTTTCGCTGGATGCTCGGAGCTGAGATCGCAGAAGTTTCGTGCCTGCTCTCAAGCCACATTTCTGAGCGTCTCGACAAGGCTACTGGCAAGACTCGGGAAGTTACGTCTGACGATGATGCGAAACTGATGTTTCGCATGGCCGATTCTGGATTGACGAAAGGCGCGAATGCCATGGCGTCGCTTTCAGTGGTCGAGTCGGGACGCTACGAGAACCGCTTTGAGATTTATGGAACGACCGGAGCATTGATGGTGGAAGAGGGCGGTGAACTCTGGCATTCGCCGGCAGGCTCCGGCGCCTGGCGTCCGTGTCAGGTGCATCAGGACTCGATGGCGCCCGGCATGCGGCCCGCGAGTTGGTCCAGAGGCTTTGCAGCTTTTTCCTGCGCGATTGTCGAGGCCCTGCGACATGGGGAGAAGAGTGTTGAGGGTGCTGCGACGTTCGATGATGGTTATCGCGTGCAGAAAGTGCTTGATGCTGCGCGGGAATCGAACCAGAGCGGCCGCTGGACGAAGGTCGGGTGATTTTCCAATCTCAAATGACATATGGGAAATAGGTTCGACTGTCCCTCCCGCCAATTCCCCCGTCTATTACGTGAAACCTGCTAAATCCATCACCGTAGGCATCGACACAGGAGGCACCTTCACCGACTTTGTCTATGAAGCCGGCGGCAAGCTGCAACTCTTTAAGCTCCCTTCAACTCCGCCCGATCCATCGCAGGCCATCACTGCGGGACTAACCCTGATAGCGAAAGAAACAGAAGCCAAAGTCGCAGACCTGAAGGTCAGCCATGGCACTACCGTCGGCACCAATGCTTTACTGCAGCGTCGTGGTGCGCGCACGGCGTTAGTGACAACCGCCGGCTTCGAAGACGTGCTCGCCATCGGCCGCCAGGCTCGGCCGGAACTCTACAACCTCGATGCGGTGCGCCCGCCCGCGCTCGTTCCGGATGAGTTGCGATTCGGAGTGCATGAGCGAGTTACTGCGGACGGCGAAGTTCTCATAGCGCTGTCGGTAGACGATCTTGACTCGCTTGTCGCGCGGCTTAAAAAAGCCAAAGTTGAGTCTGTCGCAGTCTCGTTGTTGTTCTCGTTCGTGCGACCTGAACATGAGCAGCTAATTGCCCAGGCATTGGCGAGTCTTAATATTCCACTTTCAATCTCACACCAGATTCTTCCTGAGTATCGCGAGTTCGAACGAACCTCGACTGTGGCCATCAATGCTTATCTGCAACCGTTGATGGGAACGTACTTGCGAAGTCTTGCTTCTAAGGTTCCCAATTTACGCGTGATGCAATCTTCTGGCGGCAGCATTTCGGCAGCAGCGGCCGCGCAGGAACCAGTACGCACGATCCTGTCTGGTCCTGCCGGTGGCGTTGTCGGCGCCATGCGCGCGGCACGTGCAGCAGGTTTTAAGCAGCTGATCACTTTTGACATGGGCGGCACTTCGACGGACGTCGCATTGTGCGATCAGAATGGCATGCGCCTCACAAATGAAGCAGTGCTCGCCGAAATGCCGGTGGCAGTTCCGGTGATGGATATTCACACCGTTGGCGCCGGCGGCGGCTCTATCGCGCAGGTTGATGAAGGTGGTTCGCTGCGGGTTGGACCAGAGTCGGCGGGCGCGGATCCCGGACCCGCTTGCTACGGTCGCTCATTGCTGCCCACTGTGACGGACGCGCACGTGGTGTTGGGCCACTTCGCCGGTGAAGGGTTGCTCGGGGGCGAGTTCAAGCTCGATGCAGAGCGCGCAACGGAAGCATTGACGTCGTTGGCAGGCGAGATGAGCAAAGCGGCCGGCCGCAGAGTTTCGGTCGAGGCTGCGGCCCAGGGAGTTTTGGATGTAGTGAATGCGAATATGGAACGAGCGCTGCGGCGGATCTCTGTCGAACGCGGTTACGATCCGCGTGACTTCGTGTTACTGCCCTTCGGCGGCGCCGGTGGCCTGCACGCAGTTGATCTGGCCCGGGCTCTTAGTATTCCGCTCATCGTATCGCCAACTTTCGCCGGCGCGTTGTCTGCAATTGGTGTCATGAGCGCGGATGTGATCACGGATCAAAGTCGGACCGTAATGTGGGAAGCTGCACCCGGCGTCGAAAAGAAACTGGAGAGAGTTTTCAAGCAGATGGAGCAAGAAGCGCGAGCGCGATTGCGACGAGAAGGATTTGGCGCGAGCAAACAACGGCATGAACGTCTACTCGCGATGCGTTACAAAGGCCAATCGTTTGAGCTGGAGTTGAAAGCCGGCAGTGGTGACTACGGCTCCAAATTTCACCGAGCGCACGAAGTTCGCTATGGCTACTCAGAGAAGGAAAACGTTGTCGAGATCGTGAGCGCGCGGTTGCGGTCCAGCGGGTTAACTGAGCAATTCGCACCGAAGCGGATTTCAGCGACTAGCAGAACGCAGACCGCAAAGCCGAGTGGCAACACACACGCCTACTTTGACGGGAAGAAACTTAGTGTAGGTGTTTATTCGCGAGCAGGGCTGAGCGCGAAAATGCAGTTTCGTGGCCCGGCAATAGTGACTGAGTATTCAGCGACGACGTTGATTCCGCCAGGTGCTACGGCTCGGGTAGATCAATTTGGCAATCTGATAATTGCAACTTGAGTTATGCGAAGCCTTTGGCGTGCGTCCGACTTGTCGGCGCTTTTACGCTTCAAGGTTGAATTAACTCGAAGACTAATCCAAAGCGCCGACAAGTCGG